>JBBSPQ010000296.1:0-4368 GCA_038258585.1 Pseudomonadales bacterium | reverse complement strand
CATCAGGGAGCTCATCTGTAGCATTAAAAACTCGGTCTACTTTGCCATTTGTAAACTGAATCGCACTGAAGGAATCGATTTCCCGGTCATCGTTAAGAGTATATCCATGGACGTTGGCCAGCACCGTCGTTTGAGTATCTGGGGTTTGGGCCTCAAGAGGCGTCGAAAGCAACAAACAGAGCAGAACAGATGATGCTAACGTGCGTGTCAGAAACGAATTTCTTGTCAACATAGGCAGATTTCCATGATATAAACCGGTAACTTTAAGGCTGGTTGAGCCCATGCAAGAATCCAGTTGGGACGTATTTTTATAAGACAGGCACACCCTGTCGGGAGATATTAATGAATAAGTTCACTGATTACATCCAGAATTCCGAATTGGCCAGCGTTCTTTCCAGGCGCAATCTGCTAAAGATGTTGGCGGCAATGTCTGTAGCGCCCTCAGTGCTGGCTCAGGCCGGTCCATCTCCTATCAAAATTGAGAAGCTGCATCTGTTTGGATTGCGAGTATCTGACGTGGCACGTTCTGTTGCGTTTTATCAGGATCTCTTTGGTATGCCCATTCAATCTCGTCAGGGGCAGACTGTATGTTTGAGAGTGGGCGACGGTCCAGCCTTCTTCTCATTGTCGCCACTGGGTTCTAACGAGATGCCGGGTATCAGTCATATCGGACTCAGCGTGCCGGAATTCGATGCCGATCGCTTGACACGGGAACTGGTTGCCCATGGTCTTACTTTAGGCCCCGCCACACCGCCAGGCCAACCGCCGTTAAATTCTGCGATGAAGACTTGGACGAAGATTCGCCCAGGGGGTGGAGGTACTACCAATACGCGCGATCTTTACTTCGCCGATTCGGAAGGTCTGGTGTTCCAACTGACTAGCACGGAGTACTGCGGTGGCGGCGGTGAAGTGGGTCAGAATTGTCCCGTTATTGAACCGTCAGATGCGCCCGGAATGATGAAGCTTGTTGATCTCAATCATTTCACTAATTTCATGAGCAATGGGCCTCGGGCTAATCAGTTCTTTATGGACCTGTTCGGTCTGGATTATCTGGCTTATCAGGGCCCAACTTCTCCCACGGTCAGTGTTGGAGACGGTAAACAATTCCTCATGTTTGTTGGTGGTGCGCAGGAAGGTAAGCCGACCCAGCCCGGTCGCATTGATCACGTCAGCATGAGTGTTGAAGAGTTCGATGTGGATGGTATTCGAGGGAAACTGACAGACTATGGTCTGACGGCTCAAGAAAGTGGCAATAATGCGCCGCCATTGGCGCATTGGGTCAGCATGAGAATGCCAAATCGAGGAGGAGCAGAAGGGGGCACACCAGAGCTTTATTTTTCTGACCCTGATGGTATTCACATTCAATTGCAGCACGTCGATTACTGCGGTGGCGGTGGCTATCTCGGTGACCAGTGCAGCTAATGTCGATTTGCTAGTTTGGCAGGCAGTATAGACTCAGGTCCTCAGGCCGTTTATCCTAGCGGGCTTTTCGTGCTGAAGTAGGGGCTATTCAGCGAACTTTTAATAATTGATGAATAATCACTGAAAAGGTGAGTCGCTTGAATTACCGCATTGCATTACCTTCTGTTTTAGGCTGTTTGGCCTTAAGTAGTTTTTCCTCCGCTCAAACTTCTACTAACAACAATACTCCTGTTGAACTGAATCTTGGTAATGGCACCGTAATTCCATTGCAAAGTGTTGATCACTCGACTGCCAATATTGACGTTGACGGGAATGTGAATGAGTCGGTATGGGGCCGCATAGCCCCCATTAATCAGATGCGGGTAATCGAGCCCGATACACTGGACGGCGTGCCTTTCGATACTGATACACGCCTGTTTTATACCGAGAGAGGGCTCTATGTTTCTTTCGATATGGAACAGCCTGCAGACACCATCGTGCGCCGCATAAGCACCCGCGACAATGTCGACCTGAATCGCGACAACGTTCTTGTAATGCTAGACACTTCAGGTGAAGGTTTATTCGGGTACTTCATGATGCTCGCGTTGGGCGATAATCAGGCCGATGGCACGGTACTACCAGAAAGACAGTATGCTACACAATGGGATGGGGCTTGGTATGGGGCCACTCAGGAAACGGCACGCGGCTGGTCTGCCGAGTTTTTTATTCCCTGGGGGCAGATGGCAATGCCGCGTGAGGACGGTGTTCGACGTATCGGTATTTACACCGAACGTCAGGTGGCCTACCTGAATCAGAACTGGGCCTGGCCTGCGATTCCCGAGTCCAGCCCAATCTTCATGAGTAATCTGCCCTTGCTCGAACTGGAAGGGGTGGACGTACGCCAACAGTGGAGCGTATTTCCTTACGTGTCATCAACTTTTGATGAGGTCGCGAGTGAGGTTGACCAAAAAGCCGGTTTCGACGTGTTCTGGCGCCCCTCAAGTAACTTTCAATTAACGGCAGCAGTTAATCCGGATTTTGGATCAACCGAGTCAGATAACGTCGTTGTGAATCTAACAGCTAACGAAACCTTTTTCCCTGAGAAGCGGTTGTTTTTCCAGGAAGGTCAGGAAGTATTCAATACCACGCCGCGTTCAACCGGCAGCAATGGCAAACGACTTTCGATTGTGAATACTCGTCGCATAGGTGCCCGCCCGAGAGCTCCAGAATTGCCGCCGGGTGTGAGCCTGCCGACGCGTGAGCGTATTCGACCGGCCGACCTTTTAGGCGCCGTAAAGGCGACAGGACAGGTTGGTTCTGTCCGTTACGGAGTCATGACTGCCATCGAGGATGAGAGCGAGTTTGAAGTAGACAACAGGCGTTACTATCAAGACGGTCGTGACTTCGCCACGTTCCGAATGATCTATGAAGACAGCAAGGGAGCCGCTTACCGTGGGTTGGGCTATATCGGTTCTGTGGTGCAGCATCCTGACTCCGACGCTGAAGTTCACGCCGTGGATTTTCATTACCTGACGACGGGTGGTCGCTGGAATATTGACGGTCAGATGATCAGTACCGACACTGATGACAGTGGCTCTGGCGGTGGTGTGTTTACAGATATCACCTATACACCAAGACAGGGTCTCAAACACACCTTGCAGATGACCTACCTCGACGAGGCCTTCGACGTTAATGATTTTGGTTTCCAGGAACGTAACGACTCACGCGAATTATGGTATCGATTCGAATGGGTGAAATCAGATCTCAAGTTGGTTCGAAATTTCCGTTTCAGTCCTTTCCTGCGTTACGAAGAAAATGCTAACGGCGATAGAACCAACAATGCCTTTCCCGTGTTGAGCGCTTCTGCCACGTTGAATAATCTGGACAGAATCAACATTGGCTTGCAGCACTTCCCGAAACGTTATGACGATCAGAACAGTTTTGGCCATGGCACTTTCGCGACCACTGAGCGTACGAACTTCAACTTCAGCTATCAGACCAATACTGCCAGACCAGTGAGCTATAGTTTCGGTGTGGGTTCTTCCGGTGAATTTGTCGGCGGCGAGGCTTATCAGGCTAGCACTGGGGTTACTTGGCGTCCGCAGGACAACATCGCTCTTAATGCAGAGGTAACCTACGATGATCGTAATGGTTGGTTGCTGTATCAGGAAGCGCAAAATTTCACGACCTTCAATGCAGATCAGTGGCGCATGGATGTGGGTCTCGAATACTTTCTGACTGCACGTCAGCAATTCAGTATGTCAATGCAATGGGTAGGTATTGAGGCGGTAGAAGATGAGTTCTATTACCTGCCAGCTCATCTTGCGACTAAGAATCGTGATCTGGTTCATGTCGCTAAGCCTGCTGGGCCCACTGATAGCTTCGGGTTGTCCCAGCTTAACTTTCAGATGCGTTACCGCTGGCAGATTGCACCACTGTCGGATTTGTTTGTGGTTTATACCAAAGGCGACAACCGCCGCAGTGCGCTAATGCAGTTCGACGAATTGTATGAAGAGTCGTGGAATAATCCATTGGGCAGCACGCTGGTAGTGAAACTGCGCTATCGATTCGGTTCGTAACGAGGGGGCGATAAGAGGAGGGCTGCCATGGTCTGGACATTATTGATCGCCATAATGCCTCTGCGCAGAGATTGCGGGGCGATAATTGAATGGTTCAATACAATCACTCAACGGCAATCATACAGCAGTGATTCTGGTGGGGTGTTTTCCTCCTTGATTTAGTACGATATTCTTATTATTGGGCCCTCTTCGCATAGGGCCTTTTTTTTTGAAAGGTCCTAGTTGATAGTGGCGTCAGCACCGCTGGGAGCCAGACTCGCATTGGCGTTGTTGAGGTCGATTACGTCTGCCGTCATCGGGTTACCAAGCAACTGTGCCATGTCGATCAAGACGTAGCTGCTTTCCACCAGCAATGGATCTGCCTCTTCTGGTTTCTCTTCTTCATCTG
>JBBSPQ010000295.1:0-4369 GCA_038258585.1 Pseudomonadales bacterium | reverse complement strand
TGGCGAACAGCACAATCGGTCTGCTAGACATATCCAAACCCAGAGGCAAAGAGTTTCTGGATGAGGTCGAACGTCAGCTGCTCGCGCTTGGCCTTGGCATCAATATCAAACGTTACAGCAAACCGACTTTCACCCGTGTCGCCCCCGTTGCGCTGAGTCAACAGATCAGTGTCGAGTGCGATGCCGTAATCGAAGGATTGGCCGACTGAGGCTCATGCACGTCGTGCAGTTTGCATGACATCATGGATCTGGAAGGTCGCGGAATTCCGGCAGGTTATATCGCCTCATCGGAGTTCATTGACGCCGCAAAAGCGCAGAGCAAATCGCTCGGTGCCGAACCGGCAAGTGTGTTCGTCCAGCATCCCATTCAGGATCGCACCGACGAAGAAATGACCGTACTGGCTCGTCTGGCTATCGACGACATTATCAGGATGATTGCCGACGCTAACCAAGAACCAGAACACTAAAACTAAACCCATTAGAAAAGGGAAAATAAGCATGAAAGAAGCAGTAATAGTCGCCACGGCGAGAACCCCCATCGGCAAAGCCTATCGTGGCGCCTTCAACAACACTGATGCGCCAACACTAGGCGGCCATGCCATTCGTTCCGCATTGCAGAAAGCCGGCCTCAATCCGGCGGAAGTCGATGACGTCGTCATGGGTTGCGCGATGCAACAGGGAAGCTCCGGCTATAACATCGGTCGTTTGGCCGGTGTAGCCGCTGGACTACCAAGCAGCGTTTCGGGCATGAGCATGGATCGTCAATGCGCTTCCGGCATGATGGCCATTGCCACCGCAGCAAAACAGATCATCGTTGACCACATGCCAATCGTTATAGGTGCAGGTCTTGAATCGATTTCTCTCGTGCAGAACGAACATCGCAACAACTTCCGCACGGTCGATCCAAACGTCATCGCCATGTCACCGAATGCTTACATACCAATGCTGCAAACTGCGGAAATCGTCGCTAAACGCTACAACATCTCCCGCGACGCTCAGGACGAATACAGCCTTCAGAGTCAACAACGCACGGCCGCGGCCCAGGCTGCCGGCAAGTTCGACGACGAAATTGTGCCCATGGCATCCGTGAAGATCGTCGTGGACAAGGAAGCCAAAGCGCAAAGCGAACAAGCCGTCACCCTGACCAAGGACGAAGGCAACCGCGCCGATACCACACTCGAAGGTTTAAAGTCTCTGAAGCCGGTAATCGAAAGCGGATGCATCACTGCCGGTAACGCCAGCCAGCTCTCCGACGGCGCATCTGCTGCCGTACTCATGGACAGCAAACTGGCTGAACAGAAAGGTCTGATGCCTCTCGGCGCCTATCGCGGACTAGCGGTAGCCGGATGCGATCCAGACGAGATGGGCATTGGCCCGATCTACGCCGTCCCAAAACTGCTCAAGCGTTTTGGTCTGAAGATGGATGATATCGGTCTATGGGAATTGAACGAAGCCTTCGCCGTGCAGGTTATCTACTGCCGCGATCAACTCGGCATCCCGGATGAGCTGCTGAACGTCAATGGCGGTGCAATCTCCATCGGCCACCCTTACGGCATGAGCGGCGCCCGAATGGTTGGGCACGCCCTCATCGAAGGCAAACGTCGGGGCGCGAAGTATGTCGTCTGCACGATGTGCATCGGTGGTGGCATGGGCGCTGCAGGCTTGTTTGAAGTTTTTTAAATAACTCTTAAAACCGACTGGCACAAAACAAGGTGCGCCGGCTCGCCGAGCAGCGGCAGCACCTGAAGCAATCAGGACACGCCCGTGAATCCATCCATGGAGGGCTCAATCGCACCATCCCTGGCGCTCAATGGTCCTTCTTTGCTTCAGGTGCCGCCGCTGCTCTACCATTAGCAAAGTATTCCTGTTTTTTGGGCAGGCGCATTAAAACAAAACACATCATTGAGTAGACCTCTTTCAGAAAAGAGCTCCGATTACGCCGTTGATTTCTTCGCCGCCCATTTCGCGGCTAGTGGGCAGCAGACCATTCTAGAATCTGCGAACCCTCAGACTGGCACAAATCGAGATGGTGGGTGGCAGAGTCCGGTTCAGCGGCGTCTAAGACCAACGCCGAACGCAGCAAAAAGACCTTAGGCTTTTTGTGAAGAGAGGGCACCGCGGAGCGACGCAGGTCAGCCGCAGAACCGGACTCTGCCACCCGCCGCCGCTAGAAACTACCAGTTCAAACAACATTACTTCGCAAACAAACTCTTTTCTATGTCTCGAAACGCCTTGAACTCCAGCGCATTTCCCGATGGATCGAGAAAGAACATCGTCGCCTGCTCCCCCGGCTCGCCCTTAAAACGAATATAGGGCTCAATTAAAAACTCCGGAACAAAAGTCTTCACCTGCTCAGCAAACGCCTCCCACTGTTCCATCTCCAACACCACACCAAAATGCGGCACCGGCACCCCATGACCATCGACGTGATTGCCGATCTGATTCACCTTACCATCCGGACCAAGACCCGGATTAACATGCACCACCAACTGATGCCCCAGCATATTGAAATCAATCCAGTGATCAGAACTGCGTCCCTCGGGCAACCCCATTTTTGCGCCATAAAATTCCCGTGCCTCGCCCAGATCACGGACCTGTATGGCGAGATGAAAGGGGCTAAGTCTAGTTGTTTCGATCATGACTGAGTGATCCTCGATATGCTGTCAACAGTGGATGTGAACCTACAGTCACGACACAGGACAAGTCAATACAGCAACCAGCCAAATCTCTTCATAATTGACCATTGTGCTGACTCGGTGTTAAAGTCGCCGCAGTTATACCGCCAGAGTATTTCACCTGTGTATATGAAAATTGTCCTAGGCCTGCTTCTACTATTGAATCACTCCGTTATGTTTGGAGCGATGGCGGCTGCGGACATGCCTGACGAAGCACATCCATTTGGAACAGCAGTCAATCACGAACATCTGCACCATCACTCGCACGATAAACAACCACATGCTTCCGATCAGCACTCGCCTGTAAACAGTGACCAGGCTCAGGTGCATGATGAACTTGATCCTCACCATGAACACGGAATGCATATTCAACTGAATATGGATTTACCGTCCATAGTGGTTTTTGAATTTAGAAATCAAACTAGGCAACAGTTCATCGCTTCCTACCTCTCCGGTAAAAGTCAGATTTACTCTCCACCAGTCCCTCCCCCCAATAGCTGAAACCTCCTTAGCATTATTCCGTCTTTTTTTTGAACTCTATGCTCCGGCGTAAGAGTAAGAAATTTCATTCACCGAACTCGAAAAGCATACGACTATTCACTCTATTCGTTAACGTTATCAGCGTTTGGATAGAATTCTAACGTTCTGCTCTAAGTGATCTTCGAGTCATTATTGAGGTTGATCTATGTTGAGTAACTTCTGGAGCACCAGACCGGGCTCTTCTTTTTTTCTATTTTTATCTGTATCCGCAATCGCGATCTTTTTCGGTATGGCGACTGAGGCATTCGCGCACGGCGTCACTGCCGGCGATAAAGGCTACATTCAGGAGAGCAGCGGCACCTTGCTGGTGCCCTTCATCTATCTGGGAGCCAAGCACATGGTGACTGGATACGACCATTTGCTATTCCTGATTGGCGTCATTTTCTTCCTCTATCGATTCAAGGACGTCGGCATTTACGTGAGTCTGTTTGCCTTAGGCCACACCGTCACCCTACTGGCCGGTAGCTTGATGGAAATTCGGGTGAATGCTTATTTCATTGACGCAATCATCGGTTTTTCCGTTGTGTACAAAGCGCTCGACAACATGGGCGCCTATCAGCGCTGGTTCGGATTCCAACCCAGTACCAAAATCGCGACGATGGTTTTCGGGCTCATTCACGGATTTGGGCTGGCTACAAAAATTCTGGATTACGAAGTCTCTTCCGACGGCTTGTTGCCCAATCTTGTCGCATTCAATGTTGGAGTGGAACTCGGCCAGTTACTTGCCCTAAGCGTGATACTCATCGCCATGGGATTCTGGCGTCGCTCAGTCAGTTTCATGCGTCACGCCTATGCTGCTCAGGTCGTACTGATGACATGCGGATTTTTGCTGATCGGTTACCAAACCATTGGGTTCTTCGTCATTTGAACTTGCCCCAATTCACCACATATTTGAAAGGAAATTAATCATGTACAACGCCAATCGTCCCGATCCATCGGACCTTCCCTCCAGCGCCAAATTGATGCAGTCGACAGCCATCGCCGCTGTCTCAGCCCTCATTCTTTTGGTCACCATCATCATGCCCGCCGAGTACGGTATAGACCCTACGGGATTGGGAGGTGTTACCGGACTTAAAAGTATGGGGGAAATTAAAAGGTAGCTGGCACGAGAATCCGCAACAGAGACCACTGCAGTGGCGACGATTGGCAATGTC
>JBBSPQ010000294.1:0-4384 GCA_038258585.1 Pseudomonadales bacterium | reverse complement strand
TTCAGATTCGGGGGCGTCAGCTTTATAAACGCCAAACGCGGGGACCGCTCTATCTCATTGGTTGGTTGAGTGTCTTAGTTTGCTTGGGAGTAGTGCTACACTTCGATGCACCGCGTACGATGGTGGCGTGTGTAGCGACCCTAGCGATCTGGCTACCTCTTCAGTGGGCAATCAACCATTGGGTTACCAAAGTATCCGCTCATGCGGCAGTAGCAATGGGTTGTTTTACGGCGTTGATTCTCCTTGGCAAGGTTGTCAATCCACTTGTAGCTTTGATCCTTTTTGCCTGCGTCATTATCACGCTATGGGCACGAGTAGTCACTCGCAACCACACGCTTGCTCAAGTATTTCTTGGTGTTCTGGTCGGAGCACTGCCTGTCATCATTGTGTTTCCGTTAGTGCTTGCCTGAACCCCTCAGATAGCGAAACCGCTCTAAGAGCCTCAAAACATTTCCCTTTGCTGTTGGTGTCAAAACGTCTGATTGCTGTTCAATCTCACGAACAACAGAAGACGCTTGTTGGGCGGCGTTTTGCGCAAGAAATTCGTGACATTCCGCTTCGGTTTCACATTCAAAATAGTCAAGAGATATGCGGAAAAATCGGCACAATTTGCGTGCGCTATCGAGAACCGGATACTGTGTACGACCATCAAGTATGTATTGAAGCGTTTGCTCGGAGAGGCCTGTAGCGTGCGAGATGGCAGCGATACCGTACTTGTTGCCGTCCGGCGCAGGTAGCGAATCTATGAGGATCCTAAATTGCTCCCGGAATGGAAATTGTTCAGACATCATTTCCATTCACATCCTTGCCTACATTGTCTGATGATTTCGCATTTTGCCGCCGCTGTTTGTCTTCTTCTTGGAACACCTTGATTAACGACAAAATATCCTGCTGAGCTTCCGGAGGTAATCCACTCGCTCGGAAGGCGATTTCATTCAATGCAGGTTCTTTAGGGAGGGAGGGCTGCGCCAGCAACGCATAGCATTCATCCGTCGACTTCGTCTCAAAGTAGCGAAGAGGGACATGAAAGAACTGACACAAGGCGCGAAGGGTATTAAGTTGCGGGTTGGGATTCTGACCGCTGCGTATTTGGGCGATCGTTCCGAGGCTTACGCCTGTCGCTGTGCTGACTTCCTGGAGCGTAAACGCGCTTCCATCTTCATGTCGCACGGAGCTAAAGAGGATTTTTACTTGCTCAGATAGAGGAAGATAGTCGTCCATTGAGCGCCCTTCAATTTCAGTAAAGTGAAATTATTGACGTTTATTCCAACTATTATATAATAGATATAGCTGTTTGACAATTATCTACACAGTAGTGCTGGCGAACGACTAGACGGGCGTCCTCGTCGGTAGAATCACTCATTCTCTCTGCGGACTTGCCTCGAATCACTTTACGCTACTCTACCATAACGGCCTTCTTGTTTTCGCTGTTGACCTGCTGAAATGAGTTTACTGGTTGAAAAGGCCAACAGTATGATGCGCAATATCCGCGCCTTGATCATTGCTCCGCATGATATAAGCCGAAACGGTTTGATTGCCCTGATTAACCGACGGGCAAGTAAAATTCGCGTCGTAGGTGCTTTCCCAGAACTGGAGGAGGGAGAGTCAGAATTGGCACAACTTGATCCAGATATCCTTTTGCTGGATGACGTTCTCCCACCCGAGACGGACGTTACAGATGTAGTTCAACGTTTGCGAAAAGATTTCACTCATCTTAGCATCATCGTGCTCAGCAGCAAACTACATATCAGCTACGTAGAAATGCTTTTTGCAGCAGGTGTCTCTGGATATATCTATCGAGAAGATCGATTAGAAACATCCCTCGTTTTGGGCATCGAAACTGTTTATCAGGGACATATCTATGTGTCGCCTTACGCATCTGGGTTGCTGCTCAAGCAGGGCAACCTAGATAAAACTCCGAAGCTGAATAAGTGCGACATGAAGGTACTCGGTTTGATCGACCAAGGTTTGACGCCAAAAGACATTGCTGTTGCCCTCAAACTTACTATCCGCTCGGTTTATCGGATCCGAAACAAATTAAGTGCCGTTGTAGGTGCACCTACACATGAACATTTGCTGGCAGCGGCGCGTGAGAAAGGCTTGCTTGACCCAGAGGGTCTGCTCGTGCCGATCAGCAGGCCTTTCTTACCTTCCAAGTAATCACGTTTATCGCAGGAAAAGCGCAGAACGAGCAGGCCACTGGTGACAACGGCTTGCGATGCTCGTGCAGAATAATTTTTGGGAGTTAACGACGTGACCCGCATATTGATAGCCCACGAAATGGATCTCGTGACGCAAGGTGCCTATCATGTCCTGACAGCAAATCCTTCATGGTCTGTCATTGGTGAATGTCATGTTTTGAGCGACACATTAGATGTACTCGCATCAGTCGATGTAGATGTCTTGATATGTAGCGAGCAAATTGATCCGCTTCACGATACAGTGAGGTTGATTAAACTACTACGAGATGCCGCGCCTAGCGCTCGCCTGATTTTGATCGGAGCGACCATTGACGGTCGGCTGATGCGTGATTTGTTTCATCTGGGGCTTAGTGCCTATTTGCATCAAGGAGATCCACTGCGTGATTGCCTGCCGGCAGCTATCTACGCTGCGTTTCGCAATTCACTCTATCTCTCCCCGACTGCAAATGCAGAATACCTTGTATCGATGCAGGCCTCAGCCCACCATTGGCAGATTGACGAAGAGGCAAGAACGGTTCTGCGGTTGTTGGCGGCAGGCGGCACAATTGGCAGCATCGCTGCCGAAATGAAAGTTCCGAGGCGGCACATTTACTGGGTATGCGAAAAGCTACGCTATCGATTTGGTGCAGTCACAAACACCCAAATGGTGAGTTACGCTATAGCGGAAGGATATACCTCCCCGCCTGACTAAATTTCATACGAGACGACTGTAATTTGTACACTCTGAAGTGACAGAATTACAGAGTTGCGTCCTCCCGATTTGATACGCTGACAGTATCAGATCATGGAGGGTGTCATGCGACGAGTGATTTTAGTAACGATAGCTGCTCTATGTATAGCGACATGGGGCATTGCATTTATGCTGCTGTCGCGCTCGCTCCAGGCAAAAACAATCATCCTGCCGACGCTAATGGTCTTGCCTTCCGCGACTTCGATTGAGCCTCCGCTTTCAACGTGGCTACCTACCGCGATTTCAACTGAACGACTGCCACCCAAATCTTTTGCAACAGCGCTTCCTTCTCCGACTGCAACGCTCGCGCAACGTCTGTTGATTTTCTCTGCTTGGATGCCGGGTGTACCGATTGAGCCGACACAAACTCGGCTTCCGTCAGGCACGGTGTTAATTCCAGCGCCCCCAAACCCGGTCGAGCCACTGATTGATGCGACTGACAACGCCCCACCCTTCATAGGCTGGTTTAGCTTCGAATCAGATTATCCGACCGTTCAGTACGCGCAGAATTGGCTTGAACGATTTACGACAGCGGCCAGCCATGGCGAATATCATCGTACGGACTCGCCATCCGGCATGGCAACATTCGCTTTCGAAGGAGAGGGATTGCGGATTCGCTATGTTGCTGCGACCAACATGGGTCTCTTCCAGATCGCCGTTGATGGGAAACTCCTCGATACCATCGACGCCTACGCTGAAGACCTGACATTCCCCGGTACACAGGTGTACTTTGTCGGAAGCGGTTCCCATTTGCTCCAAATTCAAGCGACAGGACGCAAGAATGCCTTAAGCGATCGAACTGCCGTCGGCCTCGACGCGATACAGGTTTACCGCAGCGATGGAAGTACGAAGATTGTTCCGCCACCCGAACTCACGATCAACCCAACTCCAACTCCTCAGCAAGTCACCGACATACAACTGGTGGGCGCACCGGCTACGGTACAGCCGACCGCCACACCGATTTCACCCCGTGTCATTACTGCTTCGGTCGTCATTGCATATGACGAAAATGGCAATCATGCCGTTGATCCTGCCGAAGGGGTCGCCAGTATCTCTGTGCGCGTCGTGAACACGACCACCAACCAGGTCATTGCCAGCGGTTTCACCGATGAGAATGGCTATGTCAAGTTTCAGGTGCTGATGGATACACCCGTACAGATTGTCGTTCCCTATTTCGGCAAAACCTGGACAATCCAGAGTGGCACAACGTCACCCGCTTTCACACTCCTCCTAAATCCAGGCAATCAGCCGGGATTGATACCGTGAGAGTAAAAATTGTGTCATCGAACGGGAAGCAAAGGCTTATTCTTGTCCTGCTATTGATGCTGATCGCCGCCTTCGCGTGCGAGGGAACACCATCGGCGATGCAAATTCTGGATCAGCCTGTATTCGTATGCCCAACGGCAACGCCGCGACCGACTGACACCCCAATCCCTACTGTGGCGCAACCTCC
>JBBSPQ010000293.1:0-4394 GCA_038258585.1 Pseudomonadales bacterium | reverse complement strand
AGCTCATGCACGCCCACCCGTCACTGATCCGCCGTCCCATTTTGCATGGAAAGGCGGGCTGGGTCGCCGGCTACAATGAAGCAGAGCTTAAACAGTTAGTTGATAACGAATAATTTTTTTGAAAAAAAGAGGTCTCAATCGTATGACAGCAACAACTCTTTTGCACAGCCTGGGTCTTGGTATCGGCACACAGAATTCACACGGCGAGTTGATAGAGGTTTTCTATCCAGTAGTGTTGTGCGCTCCCGAAACACCCATCGCAAACGCTTTTGCCTTGGCTTGCGAGTACACGGGTGGAAATCAAAGTTTCATCATCTCTGCAGAGACGCTGGGGCAATTGGAGCGCGACCAAGCGTTCGCAGGCAACGAGGGACTGAGGGCTACCCTTGCAGCCCTCAGTCAGAGCACGCGCCCTATCGTCGCAACGCTGCTTAGTGAAGATATCGCGCCGGCATCTGTGGCAGAAGTCTATCTAAAGCTGCACCTGCTCTCGCACCGCCTGTGTAAACCGCATTCGCTTAACCTGACCGGGGCATTCGGACTGCTGCACAATCTTGCGTGGACCAATCAGGGCGCTGTTGAACTAACAGATTTGTCGGACAGGCAATTGCAGGCTCGACTCAAAGGAGAAGTACTCGAAGTGATGTCAGTCGATAAATTCCCCAAAATGAGTAACTACGTCGTCCCTAAAGGCGTGCGTATTGCTCACACCGCAAGAGTACGACTCGGCGCCTACGTAGGGGAAGGCACGACCGTAATGCACGAAGGCTTCATCAATTTCAATGCCGGCACTGAAGGCCCAGCGATGGTAGAAGGACGCATTTCAGCTGGCGTCATGATAGGTGCAGGCAGTGATCTAGGCGGTGGCTGCAGCACGATGGGAACCCTCTCCGGCGGAGGCACAGAAATCATTTCTGTCGGCAAAGACTGCCTGATAGGCGCAAACTCCGGACTCGGTTTCCCCTTAGGAGATCGCTGCATCATTGAGGCTGGCCTATACGTCACCGCTGGCACTAAAGTTCTGTTGCTGGATAAGGACAATGTCTTGATCGGCACAATCAAGGCGCGCGAAGTGGCTGGCAAGTCAGACCTTTTGTTCCGTCGCAACTCCATTACCGGTGCGGTGGAATGCAAAGCAAATAAAACGGCTATCGCCTTGAATGAAGAGCTGCACACTCATAACTAATTTCTTTTAGTTCGTAAAACCGGATTAATTGGCACAACCAAAACAGGCACAAACTATGTCTTCAATATCAGCCATGTCTCCGACATTGGCGCTTACTAAAGCCTTAATAGAAAAAGCATCCGTCACTCCGGATGACGCCGGCTGCAATCAAATTCTGATCGACAGATTGACCGCACTGGGTTTTAACGTCGAATCCTTGCCCTTTGGAGACGTCAATAATTTCTGGGCACGTTTGGGGACAGAGTCACCTGTATTCGCATTTGCCGGCCACACTGACGTGGTCCCCACAGGTCCGCTTGAACAGTGGCAGTCGCCACCATTCACTCCAACAATACGAGATGGTTATCTTTATGGCCGCGGAGCCGCCGACATGAAAGGCAGTATTGCCGCGATGGTGACGGCCTGCGAACGTTTTCTAACCGATGGGCGTCGACCTTTAGGTTCGATTGCGTTTCTCATCACCAGCGACGAAGAAGGCAGCGCTATTAACGGCACACGCAAGGTCATCGATGTGCTGGAGCAGCGTAAGGAAAAAATTGATTACTGTATCGTGGGCGAACCATCCAGTGACAAACAGGTTGGCGATATAGTCAAGATTGGCCGCCGTGGTTCTTTACACGGCAAACTGCGGGTACATGGTGTACAGGGTCATGTTGCCTACCCTCACCTAGCCAGCAACCCAGTGCACAATGCTATGGCACCCTTGCATGCATTGTGCAGTGAAGTATGGGACGAGGGCAACGAAGCCTTCCCTGCCACCAGCTTTCAAATATCGAACATCCACGCAGGAACCGGAACAGATAATGTCATTCCAGGTGATCTGGACGTAACCTTCAACTTCAGATTTTCGACCGTTCTGACCGAGCGCGCCATCCAGCAGCGCACACAAGCAATTCTCGACTCCTTTAACATCAAATACACTCTGCAGTGGCAACTATCCGGCAATCCGTTTCTTACCAGCAAAGGAACTCTGATAGATACTGCCGCAGCGAGCATTAAACAGATCAACGGCGTCGATAACCAAACCTCTACCTCTGGCGGCACTTCCGACGGACGATTTATTGCACCAACCGGAGCGCAACTGATCGAGCTTGGCCCCTGCAATGCCACCATTCACAAAGTGAATGAGAACGTCAAAGCGAGCGATCTCGATGAACTGTCCGCTATCTATGAACAGATCATGGTGCGCCTGCTGGGCTAGGTTGCAGAAACTAGGTTGCGGGAACGGGCGTCAGGTAAATATCGAAGCGGCTGGATTTTCCCAACATTTGGAATGAAGGCTTTAATCCTTCCAGATAGCCGGCATGACGAGGTCGTTTTACCACGACGCGCTTCCCGGCAATTTTCAAGGCTCTTTCCAGTAGTGCATCAGTCGCTGTCTCACTGTGTAATAGTTGCTGCAGCAGATACATGTTCTTCTTAACCTTAGCGCTTTTTTTACGCTCCGGAAACATCGGATCGAGATAAACAACGTCAATGGGTTCTTGTGGCAGGAAATCACCGCTGTCAGCATTGTGGAGTCGCAGATTGTGGATAATGCTCGTCAATCGTGGCTCATCACTCCCTTGGGCACGTCTCAGACCATCGACAAGCATCGCATGTAGTACTTTTGAGCGTTCCACCATTGTGACGTGGCAACCCGCGCACGCCAATATGAACGCATCCTGACCCAGCCCGGCAGTGGCATCTAGAACATTCAGTGTTATCCCCTTCTTTACGCCAGCGGCTTTCAGCAGAGCTTCTGGCTGAGTTTGATGCGTCTGTCGATAAATCAGCGACGACGTCTCAAAATCCACACAGACAGAGCCGGAAGCTCCCTTGACCTCATGACGCAAAGAAAGACGTCCCCGATCATAGAACAGCACGAATGACTCCGGGCTGGTGGAGGGGTGTTCGCTGGAAACAAGTGGCAAGGACAAGCGTCGAGCCAGCACGGAAACGTCTTCAGGAGCCAGATCGCTGGAAGCCGCAGCAACCACCACAATCGCGCTCACCTTCACACCGCTCCACTGAACGAAAGTCCGAGCAGTACCAGCCCCATCAAAATGCGATAGAGAATAAATGGCATGAAACCAATGCGTTCGATCAGGCGTAGAAAGTAATGTATGCAGGCAAAAGAAACGATCGCCGACACGCTGATCGCATAAAACAAGACAGCCCATTCAGTGGAAGTTCCCGTCTCCACCATTTCCAGTCCTTCGAACAGGCCACCAGCAGCAATAATTGGTATCGCAAGCAAAAATGAAAACTTCGCCGCGGCGCGACGATCGAGACCACAGAACAACGCGGCCGTCATGGTAATTCCTGATCTTGATGTCCCAGGAATCAATGCCAGCACCTGTGCAAATCCAATCGTCAGACTAGTGCTAAGACGCATGTCTTTCAGTCCAGTCCATCGCTCAGCAGGTTTATTTTGTGATGCCTCGAAACGGTCAGCGAAATATAATAAAACCGCAAAAAAGATGGACGTTAAACCAATCAAACGCATCGAACGCGAATATTGTTCGACAACGTCACTGAGTAAAAAGCCTGCAAGACCTGCTGGGATAGTCGCTACCAACAGGTACCAAGCTAACCTGCCATTGCTGTCAGTACCTTTGCCAGCACACGAGCGGATCCACGCCAGAAAAAGATCAGCGATATCACGCCGGAAGTAGAAAACAACTGCCAGAAGACTGCCAACATGAACAGCAACGTCAAACACCAGCCCCTGATCGGGCCAACCCAGCAATTCTTTGGGCAGAATTATGTGAGCGGAACTGGAAACAGGCAAAAATTCAGTGATGCCCTGTAAAAAGGCTAGAAAAGTAATCTTAAAAAAGTCCAGTTCCATTCTATTCCTTATAACCCATCTGCTCTTTCAGATACACGGGCAAAGCCATATGAGGTTCTTTAGTCAGTCCCTTATCAAATCTGGATTGGGCAATAATACTTAAAGTCTGCGCATCGGAGTCAGAATCCTGAAAGTCACACAGCGTCAGTTTAAGCTTATCGCCAACACCAAACTGTTCTGAATACTTCCAACCGTCACCTACCCCTGACCATCCTTCCCCAACATCAATTGATGCAAAACTGGAGATGTCCGGTTTTCCCACCTGTTCGCTTCCCACCAGTATCGCGTCATCACCCTCGATCAGATAGGCGCCGCTATACACCTCCTCCTCTCTCGCACCAAGACACACGAGGACTTTGCTTCTTCCTGTTCGCT
>JBBSPQ010000292.1:0-4404 GCA_038258585.1 Pseudomonadales bacterium | reverse complement strand
GTCGCAAACGACTCTGGCACTTGCTTTCTGCCTGCTAATTACAGTTTTTGCCATTTCCTTCGGCACGGGCCGGGGCGCGGGCCGCGAAAAACATGAAGGCCTCGTGATGGCGATTGCGTTCGAATCGGTGGTGAAACTACTAGTAATGCTCAGCCTAGGCGCGTTCGCTGTTTATCATGGTTTCGGAGGATTTGCTGGACTTGAACAGTGGCTACAAACCCAACCGGAAATACTCGCCAACATAAAACAGCCTTCTTCCCCCGGTTCATTCCATGTCACTGCAATCCTGTTCTTCGCAGCCGCGGTGGCTAGTCCTCATATGTTCTACATCATTTTCAACGAGAACAACGACCCCAAAGCACTGACACTGGCCAGCTGGGGATTGCCGCTGTATTTCCTGCTGCTAAGTCTGCCAGTGTTTCCGATTCTGTGGGCCGGCATGAAGATCAGCTCGAGGACACCGCTGGAATATTATCCGGTGAGCCTGGGCGCTGATTATGGCTCCGAGATATTCACCTTGATTGGATTCCTCGGCGGGCTCTCGGCCGCCAGCGGCTTAATCATTGTCATCACGCTGGCATTATCAAACATGTGCCTGAATCACCTCATTCTTCCGATTTACCAGCCTACTGCCCGTAACGATATTTATCGCTGGTTGCTGTGGAAACGTCGCACGTTGATTGCTGCCCTGATCTGGGTTGGCTTCCTGTTCTATTACATTCCGGACGACAAGATGAGCGTGCTGCCAATCGGCAATGTCTCCTACATCGCCAGTCTGCAGTTCCTGCCCAGCATAGTTGCCTTGCTGTATTGGCCTCGGGGCAACAAGAGGGGTTTCGTTGCAGGACTGGTCGCAGGTATTGCCATTTGGTTCTTGTTCCTGATGGTGCCGGCGTTCTCCGATTCGCCCTCCGAATTCTCTTTCATTGATCTCAATACACGGGAAATCATTGCGCTATCTCTAGTCTGCAACATCGCCCTGTTTGTCATTGTCTCGCTAATGACCCGCACCTCCGCTGAGGAGCGCGCCTCTGCCGACATATGCGCCCTGGATACCATCAGACGCCGCAATCGCACCGGACTGGTCGCAAAATCACCTGATGAATTCATCGCTAAGTTGACCAAACCGTTGGGAGAGCGCACCGCAAAACGGGAAGTCCTGCAGGCACTACGTGACCTTAAAATCGACAAACAAGAGAAACGCCCCCATGCAATGCGCTTGCTGCGTGGCAGACTGGAGGCGAACTTGTCTGGTTTGCTTGGTCCGACAATTTCGCACGACCTGATCGATCGTTTTCTGCCCTACACTATCGAATCGGATCATGGCTCTACGGATGTGGATGCCATTGAAAGCAGGATCGAAGCCTACCGTAGTAATCTGTCTGGGATGGCGGAGGATCTGGACAACCTGCGGCGCTACCATCGACAGGTGCTAATGGAACTGCCATTGGGCGTCTGCTCTCTGGGGGAACAGAACCAGATCGTGATGTGGAACCATGCCATGGAAAAACTCACCGGCATTCCGGATCAGGAATTACTTGGGCTACAGTTGCGGGAGATCGCAGAACCTTGGGCGTCACTAATAAGCAGCTTTACAGTTGGCGAGGCAGCCCATGCTCACAAGCGAGTCGTACAGGTTAAAAACAATCGCCGCTTCATCAGTCTGCACAAAGCCATCATCGAGAAATCGACCGCACACAAAATCAAGCAGGACGGCGTTGTCATCCTGTTGGAGGACCTGACGGAAACAGAGCTGCTGGAAGAAGAGCTGACGCACAGTGAACGCTTGGCCTCTATCGGTCGGCTGGCGGCTGGCGTTGCCCATGAGATTGGCAACCCCATCACTGGCATTGCCTGTTTGGCTCAAAATATTCGCGACGAGACCAAAGACGACGAGTTGCGCTCGATGGCACGGCAGATCATTGAACAGACTGATCGTACCGGCCGCATTGTGCAGTCTTTGGTGAACTTCGCCCACAGCGGCAGCAACAAGATCGACCGTAACAGCGACATCGTCACGGTGGAAGAATGTGTGCGCGAAGCAATCGCGCTTATCTCTCTGGATAAGAAACGCAAAGAGATCAATTACGTGGTCATCTGTAAGTCCGGCCTGCAGATACTCGGCGACTCCCAGCGGTTGCTGCAGGTCATGATTAACCTGCTTAACAATGCCCATGATGCGAGTCCGCCACACAGCACCATTACAATTTCAACACGCCTGATATCTGGCGCCGTGCAGATAGCAGTCACTGATGAGGGCAGCGGCATTCCGGAAGATATCCGTGACCGCATATTCGATCCGTTCTTTACGACGAAAGAGCCCGGAGAGGGTACTGGATTGGGCTTGTCACTGGTTTATAGCATTGTCGAAAACCTCGATGGTCATATTGATATAATCGCCGCATCATCTCTCGAGGAGAACCCCGGAACGCGGGTAATTCTGACTTTTCCCTGCTATGATGGCGCAGCTGCAACGAACGGGACGTCTCTGGAATTGTCCTGATCTGTTTAAACAACCTGTTGAATTAGTTATCAATCTGCTTGAGTAACACGATGACAGCACCGCACAAAGTATTAGTTGTTGAAGACGAGCAAGTCATACGTACCGCCCTTAGACGTCTGCTGGAAAGACACGAGTACCAGGTGGAAGAAGCCGGTAGCGTGAAGGACGCTATCGAGCAGCACGATATGAGCAGTTTCGACATCGTCATCAGCGACCTGAGACTCCCCGGTGCACCGGGTACAGATCTCATCAAGGCGACCAAAACTCCCGTACTTATCATGACTAGCTACTCCAGTCTGCGCTCAGCGATCGACTCAATGAAGATGGGTGCCGTGGATTACATCTCCAAACCTTTCGAGCATGAAGAAATGCTGGAAACGGTGGCTCGAATTATCAAGGAAAGCGCTGGCAGAAAGCAGGCTACCGCGAAACCAGTACCTCCTCCTGAGCCTCCTGTACACGGCATGATCGGCAGTTGCCCCCAGATGATGGAGCTGTTCCGCCGTATTCGCAAAGTAGCAATGACCAATTCAACAGTGCTTATTAATGGCGAATCAGGTACGGGCAAGGAACTGGTCGCCAAAGCGATTCACAAACTCAGTGATCGCAACGCAGCGGAAATGATTTCAGTCAACTGCGCTGCGATTCCAGAGAATCTGATTGAGTCGGAACTGTTCGGCCACGAAAAAGGTGCCTTTACGGGGGCCACTGCAAATCGGACCGGTTTGGTGGAAGCCGCCCACGACAGCACCCTGTTTCTGGACGAGATCGGTGAACTCCCACTCGAAGCTCAAGCTCGTCTATTGCGAGTATTGCAGGAGAACGAGATCCGCAAAGTGGGTTCAGTGCAGTCAAAGAAAGTAGATGTCCGTCTTGTGGTAGCGACACACCGAGATCTCAAGCAACTGGTCATCGACGGTGATTTCCGGGAAGACTTGTACTATCGCATCAACGTCATGACGCTGATCATTCCGCCGCTTCACGAGCGCGGCAATGACATCCTCGAGCTCGCTGACGCCATACTTGATCGCACCTGCAAACGCCTCAAATCGCCTATGCTCAAGTTCAGCCCGGAAGCCACTCAGGCGATTGCCTCCTATCCTTGGCCAGGCAACGTCAGAGAACTTGAAAACGCCGTTGAACGTGCGGTGGTGCTGGCAGAATCCGAATATATAGGCGCCGAACTGCTGGCGATCGACACCAGCGCCAAAGCGCAACTGCGCCCCCTGAGCGAGCGCAGTGTTATCCCTATCTCTACCCCCGATGATTCTGTGGAGGAATTGTCACTGGAAGACTACTTCCAACGTTTCGTGCTTGAACATCAGGATCAGATGAACGAAACCCAACTCGCCAGAAAACTCGGCATCAGCCGCAAATGTCTCTGGGAGCGCCGTCAACGCTTCGGCCTTCCTCGTAAGAAAAAACACGCTTGACCAACCTTTCATATCGAAATTTCAATTCCAGTTTTTTACTGGGCTGTGCTGGCAGCGACAGGAAACAACCGGCTTTGTGACGGGGCTCTCAAAATTGGAACAAGCTGCAACAATTTGTTACCGCTACCCATCTACCCAAAAAATCAGAGGTTTTCGGTAACACTGTACCACTTTAAATCTTTCTAATTTGTCGAAAATTTACTTAACCTTATGTTTTTAAACACATTGATTTATCTGGCACGCTTCATGCTCTATATACGCCACAATAACAATAAATAATAACAACGACAGACAATAAAAATAAAAATCGCATTGCTCACGTTGGTGCAGTGAAATAAAAATAAGAAGAAGTAGATTTTCAGTTCCGTTTTGACGACCTGATTGTTGCCTGACTGAAGATACTGTTTCAAAAAATGCTTTGCGGTGCTGTATTTGGTGCCTGATTAGTCTAATAAAAATAACAAAACT
>JBBSPQ010000291.1:0-4404 GCA_038258585.1 Pseudomonadales bacterium | reverse complement strand
TGCACAAGGGCTCAACAAGGACGCGTTGATGGAAGCAATTGATGGTCACATTCTTGGTACTGGTATGTTGATGGGGCATTATCAGCAGCAGTAATTAAGTCTTCGCCAGCAGACACAGGACATGCAGGAGACGCCAAAGGGCGCACATCCATGTGCAGGCTCGGCGGTCGCCTTCCATGGCGCCCGACGCTCCTGCATGCCCTGTGCCTGTTGGCGAAAACTTTAACCTGAACTTTGATTTCAGATTTAAAACCCTTGCAAGCAACTCACGGAGATCAACCCCGCTTTGCGTCGCTACCTGCAGTATAGCCTTACCCCCCTTGCGTTTATTTTTATCTTCTTGGCATTGGTCATTTCCAACCGCTTAAGTTGGATCACGCCTGCCGGATTGCTCTATTTTCCGCTGGAATTGTTTGTCTTGGGATTGTTGTTACTGATCCCCGGACGTGCCGGCACTGCGATGCGCTGGGTGACGTCGATAACACTTGCCATAGGATTGATTTTTCGGATTGCCGATATCAGCGCCTATCAGGTATTCTCGCGCTCGTTTAATCCTGTCTTTGACGCCTATCTCCTTGTCTATGGCGTACGTTTGCTCGAAACCTCGATCGGCGCCGTGGGCGCCTATACACTCGCCGCGTTACTGGTTTTGCTCGCGGTTGGCATTGTGGTGACGTCTTTCTTCGCCATCAAACGTTATCAAAGCTGGTTGCGGCAATCTCCCAAAATCACTGCCGGCTTTCTGACGTTGGGTTTTCTGCTTTGGTTTGGTTTGTTCTTTGCCGGTTCACCACGGGCGTCCCGTTGGTTCTACGTGCAATTGAGCGCACAAGTACGAAGTACCTTCACCAGTGTGGCTGATCTGCGCTCTTTCCGTGAAGTGGTCAACGAGGACGACTATGCCAGTGTGCCGGGTGATACTCTTTTTCAGAAGTTGCGCGGCAAAGATGTGCTGGTCATCTTTGTGGAATCGTACGGCCGCACGGTGCTAGACAAAAGCGAGTATTCAACTTACGTTCGACCAGCACTGAATCAAGCGACAGAGGCACTTGCACAAGCCGGCTTCTATAGTCGTAGCGCGTTTCTCACTTCGCCGACAGTCGGCGGCATCAGTTGGTTGGCGCACGGCACTGCACTGTCCGGTTTATGGATAGACAGTCAAGTGCGCTACGACAGCCTGATGATGAGTGACAGACCCTCTCTGGTGCGGTTGTTCAATCGAGCTGGATGGCGAACACTCGGAGTCATGCCAGCAATTACATTGAATTGGCCGGAAGGGCAGTACTTTGGCTATGACCACATACTCACTGCCAATGAACTCGATTACAAAGGCAAACCCTTCAACTATGTGACGATGCCGGATCAGTTCACGCTTTCGCGACTATACACATTGGAGCTGGGTTCTGAACAGCGTCAACCTGTCATGGCTGAAATCGCGTTGATTTCTTCACATGCTCCGTGGACTCCCATCCCGCATCTAATCGACTGGCAGCAGGTTGGCGATGGTTCGGTATTTAACGAGCAAGCAACGGCGGGGGACCCTGCAGAAGTCGTCTGGCAGGACAAGAATCGAGTCATTCGTCAGTATCGTGAATCGATAGAGTACGTGATTGCTAGCATTGTTTCATATGCGGCAACCTATGGTGATGAGAACCTGGTGATTCTGGTGCTTGGGGATCATCAGCCGATGCCTTATGTGACGGATGAGACTGAAAATCGCGATGTCCCGGTGCATCTGATCGCGCGCGATCCCGCTGTACTTGATGCAGTGACTCACTGGAATTGGACGACAGGCATGCTGCCCGCGGACGATGCGCCAGTGTGGCGCATGGATCAATTACGAGACCGTTTTATCGATGCGTTTTCGATTCCAAGCGAGCGTTAGGCAGTGCTAAAAAGTCCTGATGTCCCACAGTGCATTGTCCGTCTTGTAAGTGTGCAAGACGGAATTCCTTCCAAGCAGCAATCGTTTCTTTCGACAACAGGTTATTTTCGCTTACCGCGCTGGCAATGCCGTTAATCAACTCTTTAACCAGCTCAGCGTCGTTCTTCGTGAGAAGCCAAGGGCTGGATTCGATAAAAATTTGATAGCCCGCCTGCGCGAAAACAGTTTGCAGATATGTCGCCGCGTCCGGTCCCAATGCGGGTCCGAGGCCTTTGTCACGACGTTGATCCTGATTGAACGCTGCCAGTATATCCGCGTCGGAAGAGTGGGGTGGATTCCAACTTGTCGCGCCATCATAGTTAAGTGCGGCGTACACACCGATCTTTTTTTCAGTCAGGCGCTGCGCTAATTTGTTTACGAAATCAGCGGACACCAAATCGAACAGTGCGGATGCAGTGACGAGCCTTGCGCCACCGAATGGCAACTCCTCGATTATGGCGAGATCAGACTGATGGTCTTCCACCTGAAAGTCTTTTGCGTGACGACGAACGGCCTCATCCAACAAATCACCGTCGTGATCAACCAGACGCCAAAGCTTGTCGTTGTCGCTACCAAGAGAAGCTATCGCGCGTAGAGTTGAACCGGTGCCAGAGCCAAGGTCAACGACGATGGCGCCAGGTATCCGCTCTAGCCACTCCAAGGCTTTGAGTGCAAGTGGTTGATTCCGGGCTTTGATATCTGCCGGTTCCCTGAGATCCAGCCATGCAATTGAAAATCCGCTCATTCATTTCTCGCTAGTAGTATTAGGTGTGTCTGATTTTTGTGATCAATCCCGAGACGATAGTGGCAGTGTCTTCCCATGTGGTGAGCGATTTAGCGGCAATCTGGGCGCCGTTTCTTAAAGTCTGTAATTGATCAGGATTGCTTAAGAGTGTGCTCAGTGCTTCTGCCAGTGAATCGCTGTCTTGTGGAGGCACAAGGATTCCCGCTTCAGCAGAAACCAATGCCGGAACTGCACCCGCACGTGCCGCCACGATGGGCAACCCGAACGATAATGCTTCGGCAAATACCATCCCGTAGCCTTCAAAAAGAGACGGTAAAACAAACACATCAGCCTCTCTATATTCCGCAGCAAGGTCGGCCACAGAACCGACAAAAGTGATTCGCTGCTCAAGATCGAGGGCCTGAACCTTTCTGCATAAGAATATGGCCCAGTCAGGATCGAACTCTGCGCCACCGACAAAGCGAGCTGACCATGACAGATGGGTAATCTGTGCTAGCGCATCAATCAAAACGTCGTGGGCTTTACGACGCGTCAAGGTCGCAACAGTGAGCAGAACGGGCGGTGTGTTTTGACATCTTGCATAAGTCTGTTTATCTGTGCCTGGCATGGCGATCGTGATTTTTGATTGCGGGATCGAAAACTGATCGGTAAGAATTTTGGCTGTTTCGGCGCTTGTCACGACGACGGCAATGGCATGGTTCAACGCTTCTTTTTCTGATTGGCGCAATGCTTCTGCCTGCGAAGTCGAGAGACCGTTTTCCAATGCTAAAGGGTGGTGACAGAGCGCGATCAATTTAAGTCGCTGACAGTGACGTTGGGCCACAGTATTAAGAACACCAAAGGCGAGTCCGTCGATCAGCACTATGGCGTCGTCGGGAAAAGCGTTGAGGCAAGCATCTGCGTCTGCGATTGCCGCTGCATCAATCTTCGGAAAGCGGTTAGACAGAGGGACTACCTTTACTTTAATGCCCAGCGCAGTGAGTCCGGAGATTAAACGCCTGTCATAGCCATAGCCACCGGTGAAAGTGTTAAGGTCGCCGGGAATCGCAAAATAGACAGAAACTGTCACGTAATTTACCCATTCAATTCAGGAGACGCTGATTGTCTTACACTCAGAGTGTGATTCACAGCCCCGGTAATCAACTTGCCTATTCCAGACCTCCCCCGTAAGATTCCGGGCTATGCTTAATTCATCCGCTACACAGAAATGCCGCATTCGCCAATCAGTGAGATTGCTATGAATCTTCCCCAGCAAATTGAACAATGGCTGGCGGACTGCAACAGCAATCGAGCAGCGCTGAAACGACCGTTTGTGACGCTGTGCTATGCCCAGAGTTGGGATGGCAGCATCACGATCAGTGCTGGCGAACCTCTTGCATTGAGTGGCGAAGAATCTACTCGATTGACTCACCACCTACGTAGCCTGCATGACGGCATTCTGGTGGGAGTGGGTACCGTGTTGGCGGACAATCCGCAACTCAATGTGAGAGAGTGTTCAGGGCCGAGTCCGCAACCGATTGTGCTCGATAGCCATTTACGCATTCCCGCTACCGCGCGCCTGTGTCACTTGCCAGACAAACCCTGCTGGGTACTGACCAGTCAGCAGGACGACGCGATGTTTGGCGACGGGATCGAAATTATCACACTGCCAGGTGATGCCGACGGGCGGGTATGCTTAATCGAAGCGCTTGACCTACTTTGGGAGAAAGGTATCAGGCGACTCATGGTCGAAGGT
>JBBSPQ010000290.1:0-4414 GCA_038258585.1 Pseudomonadales bacterium | reverse complement strand
GGCGCGGTGAGAATGACCGTCGCCAGCATGGATGCTGGCGCCGAGCCCCCATGGATGGGTTCACGGCGTGTCATTCTCACTGCGCTCCACCTCAACCCGTACCACTAATATCTAAATACAATAATGACGAATGAGATTTTGGAGGACAGAGATGAAGGGAGGGATTCGGTTTAGAGTTACGTACTCGTCTGGTTGGTGAGCTTGATCTATGTCGCCTGGGCCCAGGATTATGGTGTCCATGCCCAGGCGTTGCAGAAGCGGACCTTCAGTACCGAACGCCACTGTCGCCGCGCTGTTGCCCGTCAGACGCTCTGCAGTTTTCACCAGCTCATTGTCCGGATCTGTCATGAATGCAGGTAAGCCAGAGAACAACGGTTTCACCGTAGCGGTCACGTCGAACTGACTAGCAATTGGCTGGATGAGACGATTGATTTCCTCGCGCATGGCCTCGATCTCCATGCCGGGAAGTAAGCGAATATCGAACTCCAGGTGGCACTGACCGCAGATGCGATTGGGGTTGTCGCCGCCGTGAATGCAACCGAGGTTCAATGTCGGGCGGGGAATAGTAAATATCGGACTGTTAAAGCGACGTTGTAGATCCTGCCGGAAATTGATCAGTTCGCTAATGACACTGTGCATGGCATCAAGCGCATTTCTGCCCAGATCAGGATCGGACGAATGGCCACTCTGACCAAGAATATCGATCGACTCCATCATGATGCCCTTGTGGGCATTGATAGGGCGCATGCCAGTGGGCTCGCCGATGATTGCACAGCGGGCTTTGGGGCGGCCCAACTCGGCAATGGTGCGAGCTCCCTGCATGGACGTCTCTTCATCGGCGGTAGCGAGTATGATCAGGGGCTGTTTGAACGTGGCATCTTTAAAGGCTTTCATTGCCTCCATGATGATAGGAAAGAAGCTTTTCATATCCGTGCTGCCAAGCCCGTACAGGCGGCCGTCTTTTTCGGTAAGACGGAATGGATCGACGGTCCATAGTGCTTCGTCGAGTGGGACAGTGTCGGTGTGGCCGGCGAGTACCAAGCCGCCTGGACCGCTGCCCAGCGTAGCGATAAGATTCAGTTTTTTGTTGCCGACGGTATCGGCAGAAGTCGCGGCGCTCTCGACGATTTCGGTGCTAAAACCTAAATCCTCAAAACATTGGGCGAGATATTCAATCACTGGCGCGTTGCTGGTATCCAGTGTCGCGCTTGCAGAGCTCACACTGGGCAGACCAATCAGTGTGTTCAGATGTGTCATCAACCCCGGCAGAGTGCTCATGTCAACTCTCTGAGACAATGGAGGAGACAAGATCAGTTTTCGCCGCCATAATGAAATCGTTAGGATGAAGTCCGTTGGCTTTATGAGTCCACCAAGTCACGGTGGCTTTCCCCCACTCGATCAGAATCGTCGGATGATGGTTCTCACGCTCCGCCAGCATGCAAATTTTATTGGAGAACGTCGCGGCTTCCTTAAAGTCGCGGAAATGAAATTCGCGACGAATCTGCTCCATGCCATCAGCTGAAATCTTTTTCCAGCGTGGCACCGACGCGAGCATCTTGTTGGCGTCTTCGGGAAGCATGGCACGAGTGCCGATAGTGCATGGCTCACAGTGCTGTGCATACAGTGAACTGCTCATGATCAATCTTCCTCTTGTTCAGGCGAAGTTGAGAGTCGTTGGAGACAAATATTCAGAGAAACTCTTCAAGCACGCTGTTGAGAAACTGTTGCCCTTTTTCTGTGGGCCGAATGACATTTCCCGTTCTACTTAATAGTGCTTTGCGTTGCAACGAGTCTACCTGCTTTTCGATCACGTCGAAACCCAGACCTGTGCCAGCCTGAAACTGTTCGGCAGTGAAACCTTCGTGCAGGCGCAGAACATTCAATAGATATTCAAGCGCTATGTCGTCGTGGGAGATGACAGCGGTCTCGGCCGTGAATGAGCCTTTTGACTGCCAGGATTCGAGATAGTGACCGGGCTGCTTCTTCTTCCGGGTTCGCAACACCCGGTTTTCACTGGTTATTGTGATTTTGCCGTGAGCGCCGGCACCGATACCTAAGTAGTCGCCGAAACGCCAGTAGTTGAGATTGTGACGTGCGCGTCGTTCCGGTTTCGCGAACGCAGATACTTCGTAGCGGGCAAAGCCTGACGACGTCAGCAGCGCAAGGCCCGTATCCTGAATGGCAATCAGATCGTCTTCTGGCGGCAGCGTTGGCGGTCTCTTGAAGAATTCGGTGTTGGGTTCAATCGTCAGTTGATACCACGACAGATGTTCTGGCTTGTGACTGATTGCTTCTTCAAGATCCGCCATTGCGGCGTTCAGCGATTGGGCCTTCAGTCCGTACATGATGTCGATGTTGAAATTATCAAATCCCGCATCGCGCGCGTAGATTATGGCTTTTCTGCCATCATCGCTGCCGTGAATGCGTCCCAGATTCTGTAATTGCAGATCGTCAAAACTTTGAATGCCAATGGAGAGTCGATTGATGCCGACGCGACGATAGTCCGCAAATTTTTCCCGCTCCGCCGAGCCGGGATTGGCTTCGAGTGTGATCTCGATATCGGATGCAAAATTGACGTGTCTCTGCAGCTTGTTGAATAATCTCTCGTATATGCGAGCGGAAAATAGGCTCGGTGTTCCGCCGCCGAAAAATATGGAACTGAGTTCACGCCCTTGAAGGTAGGGTAGATCTTGCCGAAAATCCTCGATCAACGCAGCAAGATATTCTTCTTCCGGAAGATCGCCGTTTTTCTGATGGGAATTGAAATCGCAGTACGGGCATTTACGGACGCACCAAGGGATGTGCACGTACAGACTTAATGGGGGTGTAGCGAGTGGAGAAGCCGAAATTGAAGTTGCCACGCTCACGGCAAAATCCTGTGCAGAGATTGCCAATGAGAAAGTAAGTGCTGCAAAGCCTGAGCACGGTGGCTGATGCTGTTCTTGATTGCAGGGTCTAGATCTGCGGATGCACAGTTATGCGTCGGCACATGAAACAGTGGATCATAGCCGAATCCGTTATCTCCGGACGGAGCCAGCAATATTCGGCCTTCCCACGTCCCTTGACTGATAAAAGGCGTCGGGTCTTTAGCATGACGCATATAGACAATGATGCATTGAAATCTCGCGCTGCGCTGGCCGGCAGCAAGGTCAGTAAGTTCGGCAAGAAGTTTACGGTTGTTGTCTTCATCGCTGGCACCAATGCCCGCGTAACGCGCTGAATAAATGCCGGGTCGCCCTTTTAATGCATCAACTTCGATACCCGAGTCGTCTGCCATCGCAGGCAAGCCGGTCACCGTACTGGCGTGACGGGCCTTGAGTATCGCGTTCTCGACAAAACTCAGACCTGTTTCCTCGGCGTCGTCGACTCCGAGGGAGCGTTGCGTGACAAATTCAATGTCAGCCCCGCCCAGAATCTGTTGAAACTCTCTGAGTTTGCCAGCATTGCCGCTGGCCAGCACTATCCTGTTCATACTTTGATACCGATCAGTTTCAGCGACTGATGTGATAAATAGCGGTCTCACCGAGCAAGTTTGGCCATAATTTTATTGACCAGTTACCCTTGTGCAAATGATCGACAACCGTGCGGGTGAGTACTTTGATATTGCGCTCGCGGCAGAGTTCGTCGAAATCTTTCACCGTGCAAAAGTGAATGTTCGGCGTGTTGTACCACTGATGTGGCATAAAATTGGAAACAGGCATGCGGCCCTTGCTCAAGAGGTAGAGTCGACTGCGCCAGTTGCCAAAATTCGGAAACGTGACAATGCAATTGGCGCCGATGCGCAGCATCTCTTCGATAAGCAGGTCTGGATAACTGACAGCCTGCAACGTCTGTGTAAGCAGTACCGTATCGAAACTCTTGTCACCGAAATTGCTCAAGCTCTTGTTCAGATCCTGTTGCAGCACGTTTATACCTTTACTCAGGCATTGCTGAATATTGCGCTCATCAATTTCCAAGCCGATGTCGGATACATTTTTATGCGACTTCAGATACTCCAGTAGACTGCCGTCACCGCAACCAAGATCGAGCACACGGCTGCCCGGTTTGATCCAATGCTGAATGATATCGAGATCAGGGCGCATCATGAATTTACCTCGTCACTCACGCGCTGAAGATAGGTGCCGAACGCCTCGATGTAGCGAGGAACAGGTAACAAGAAGGCATCGTGGCCTTGATCGGCGTCGATTTCCAAATAGCTGACCCGTTTACCTGCGGCGAGCAGTGCATTGACAATTTCACGGGACCGCTCTGGAGGAAAGCGCCAGTCTGAACTGAAAGACATCAACATGAACCGGCAATCGCTCTTGGCAAATGCCTTGCTCAAGTCACCTTCGTAGTCGACGGTCGGATCAAAATAATCCAGCGCTTTAGTCATCAACAGATAAGTGTTGGCATCGAAATGTTCAGAGAAACG
>JBBSPQ010000289.1:0-4433 GCA_038258585.1 Pseudomonadales bacterium | reverse complement strand
TACCGCGCAGGGGCAGGTGCTGGCAGCTGGCGGCAAAGACGCGGCGATAGATCGCCAGCGCCTCGTCCACGTTGCGTGGCGGGCGGCCGGTGTAGACATCGCCATGAATTGTGTCGGCTACGACGCCAAAAGCACCTGCGGCTTTGCCACCATCCTGTGCCACGGCTCCTGAGCCGGAGACGTCGGCGTTTTGCCGCGCACCGAGCTGACGCTGTAGCTCGGTGACCTGTTGCTGCATGGCCTCCAGCTGCGCCTGTAATTCTTCGGGAGATTGATCAGGCATATTGCTTTTTGCTTGGCTATCAGGCGACGGGGGTGCGTCGTGGGAACGAATGTTCCTCGATAATTTCGCTGCTACTCGACAAAGCAGACCTGCGACGGATCGGCACGACCGAGCAGCTGAGGCTTGTCGGCTTCGTTGAGGTTGCTCAGGTCGAGCTGCGAGCGTCCCAGTTCAAAGGCCTTATCAACGCAGCGGCCGTAGCCCAGCGCCCGGTAAAAGGCAATGGCAAACTGGCGCGCCGCGTCGTCGGTGATGGCGGTGGACATACCAATGACGCAGTCGATGTGCTCGGCAATGCCAGCCGCTTGCTCCTGCGAGTAGCAGGCGTTGAGCACGACGCAGCGCACGTTGTCGCGCAGCACGCCAAAGAGGTTGCTTAGCGCATCCTGCGGCAGCACAACCGTGCGGCCGTCGGCGTCCTGCAGCACCAGCTCGCTGGCGGCGCTGCCGTGGCCGCTAAAGTGGACGATGTCCGGCTGGTGGCGCAGCAGCAGCTCCTGTAGATCATCGATGCGCACGGCCCAGTGCTGGCGCACCTCGAAGCGGTCGCGGAATTCGGCTAGGCGCAGCGCCTGATCCAGCGCGCGGCTCTCCTCGTCGAGACGCAGTTGGTCAGTGTCCGAGGGGTTGGCGGCGAGGAAGAGGATGCGGATGGTGCGCTGGTTCTGGGCAGTCGGCTCGCTTAACGGCATGCCGGTCATCTGCTCAATGTAGGTCTGCGCCGAGATTTGGCGGGCATTATCACCGGTAGCGACGGGACCGTGAAGGTTGCGCGCGCTTACGTTGCGATTGCCAACGGTGTTGCCGCTGCCGGTGACGACGTTGCTGCCGCTAATGTTGTCCGCCACGACCCCACCCTGCCCAGCGGCTTTGGCTCCCGGCCCTTGGGCAATCGCCCCACTGCCGGTGTTGGAGGCGCTGTAGCTGGAGCCCCAGGGCTGGTCGCCCAGCAAGTCGAGCAGCTGGCGGGCAACGGCCAGCACTTCCTCGTCGCGGTCGGCGTTGGCGAGCGCCAGCTCCTCGCGCAGCGTGTCCCGCCGCGGCTGCGATTCCGGCCGCTGCTCGACCTTTCCCAGTGCGTCGCTCATGTCCTGGTTCTTCCCGAACTTACGCACGATTAGGTTCTTGAGCCCGTCATAGGCGTCTCGGATTGCGCTGCCTGCTACGTCTTGGCTGGCAGCAATGGCCCCGCCGACCAGGGCGCTGAGGAGGGCAGTTAGTGGCTCCACGGTAATTGCTCCTTGAGTTGTGAATCCGTAAGCAATGCACTGTGCTTACGGATGGTCAGGGCGGCTAAGAGAGGATTCTGGTCGTTACACATAGCCGTTCCCTTGGCTTTTCAACCTGTTGCTGGAAAAGCTTCGCTTTGGGATGGTCTCGCTGTAGTTATAGCGCATCTATTGAGAACGGAAAAATTGCTGTTTTAGGAAGGAGAGATGGGCTGGTCGTGTGATTGCAATGCGTGTCCGAAAAACGACCGTTTTTCGGACAGGTGAAACCACGCTAGGATAACGGTTCGCTTCAGCCGCGTTGTGGGTATAGAAGACTCCTTCGCGGGCAAGCCACGCCAGAATAACCATAGCCTTCGCTGGCGCGGCGCGGTAGCAACGTCGGCTGCAAGCGGTTGTTAGCCTGCCGCCCGCTTTTTAATGCGCCTACCCCAATCTCTCAAGAATTGCTTTGGCTTGCTCCTGTGATGATTCAGCAATATTATTATCCGCTAGTACACTGTCAGGCAGATTCTGATGGGTTAAGGCCATTGGTAAGCTCTGGTAGAAATCTGGGGTCAAGTCCTCACAATTACCCTGACAGTGTACTAGTAGCGCATTTAGTGATTTGATTACCTTGTCTTGTAATTCAGTATTCTTTACAGGCATAATCTCCAGTAAGCCACTTCCAGCCAGAAGAATACCTTCCGTGTTTTGGGTTTCCAATAACGCTCGAATTACATCTTCAGCGGCCCTTGGTGACGCTCTTGCTACTCGTGCCACTGAAAGGACAATACTCTCCTGCCACACACTATTCCCACATCGTTTTATAACCAAATCAATGTATTGGTCACTCTCTGTTAGTGCAATGGACGCGAGGTACTCTTGGAAAGTCAAATGTACAAACTGATAAGTATTAGGGGCAACTTGGATTAGTATTCCAGCACGCTCTTGGATAGTTTCAAGTAGAGAAATAGACTGGTTCTGTGCTTCGGATTTTGATAACCCTTTGTTGGTCAACTCATTACTGAAAACAGATAGAATGAAAGATTCATCTAGCTTATCAAAAGCAGCATCTTGGGCTGAAAAAGCAAGCGCACCAAGAAGCGATTTGATTTCAGGTAATCTTAGGTCTGTAGTCCTAATGCCTTTTGCAGCGTCCCATCTGGAGAGTAATACATCAAGGCTATCTTCATACAAGTCTGCCCTACGTTCTGGTAAAACTCCCCGATAGGAGTGGAGAATAACCATCGTCGTGAGAAGCAACGGATTTCTAGCCAAAGTAAGTAAGTCATCGCTTCCAAAAATAGCAGCAAGAAGTGAGGCAGACCGCGATTCTGCTTTTGTTGAGTCTTCCGTAAACAGAAGTGACCACCTTTTTACGAACTCTTCAATCGCACTATCGTCAAAATCTGCAATAACATAATGGGCAAAGTCTTCACCCAATCCAGGAGAATAACCCGCTGGTCTACTCGTAACAATTATGCGGGCTGTCGGATACCGCCTACTGAGACTCACTATTGACTGTACAACAGATTGCCTTTCTGTTTCTGATTGGCTAACTTCATCAAAACCATCCAGAAGTAAGATACAATTTCCACATTCAAGGTATGGGGTAAAGAAACCTGAAGGAAGCCCGATGTTCCACTGCTTGAAGTAGTTATCAAGGAATTCTAGAAAGCCCACAGGTGTAGCCGACTTCGTACTGGGTTCTTGAGCGTAGCGCTTATACTCTCGCAATGGAACGAGAATAGGGAGTAAGTTTTCCGAAATCCCTAAACGGCTCGCCGCAAGTGATGCATCATTCTGCGACAAAGAACGTGCGAACACATTAGCCATATAGGAAAGTAAAGTGGTTTTTCCACTCCCAGGGGATCCAAGTATGACGGAACGTGCGGTTCTTCTCAAAACATCGAGTGCTTCAAGACGGTTACCGTCGTCTCCTACAGTAGCGAGAGGAGTTGCAATAAACAGGCTTTCGATGTTGGGCTTCATTGAAGGAACAATCGAAGCGTCAATAGATTGAACGCTTAATGATTGGGTAACATAAACCACCTGTCTTAGATATTGCCCAAGTGCCGCTGTAGTTTCTTGGGCGGAGATTTCTCCGACAGGCTTTGGTCCAGCGGTGGGTTCGATGAGTGATAAATATGGCTCTATGTCTACGCCAATAAAAGCATCTTTTTTATTGACTTTTTGAAGCAACACTTTCCTTAATGATGGAAATTGTGCAGCGGTTGCTTCGACTTTTTCACGCAAAATTGGGTCGGTTATTGTATCAAGGGGATTGTCTGAAGTAGAGGCATCATTTACTTGATAATGATAAAGTTTTTCCAGTTCTTCAAGCAAATTAGGAAATCTAGCGAGGTCTTGATAAATACCCCTGAATTGACTCTGAACAATTACGATTTTGGCAATTAGCGAAGGTTGCACCGTACCGTTCTTGATACCATCGTCCGCAAAACTCCGAAGTAAGAGGAATGTCTGTAGCAATCGTTTGACTTTACGAGGATTGCGCGGCAAGCCTTCGACAAAAATATCCGAACAATGGCGGATATGCTCGTCAGGGTAAACGTTGGTGACAAAATCTCTGAACTGTTTATCGGCGATTTGGGGCAAGGCAAAAGGTAGCTGGACTATCTTCTCGAAATAGTTTTCACCAAGAAGGGTAGATAACTGCTCTGGCCTGCTTTGTGCGTCTTTCGCCACTGCCAGCAAATCCTTGTATTTGACGGCTATGGCTTTCTCAACCACATCACGGTCAACGGCAAGTAGAAAAATGCAACCTTCCACATCCAAGAATAATTTGATGGCTTCAAGTACTTGAATGGCTTTCTCAGGCAAACACCTGTCCAAATCGTCAATAATGACAACAAGGGGTTTACCGTTTCCTGCCAGTTTGATGATTCGCCTAAATTCTTCGCTAAACTCGTCCAGGAAAG
>JBBSPQ010000288.1:0-4450 GCA_038258585.1 Pseudomonadales bacterium | reverse complement strand
CATCTGAAACGGTACATCATCAATCACGAGGAAGGAATTCTTAGCCCAGAGGTGTTGCGGGCGATTGTGCATGACTGGCTGCTGCTTTCGGGAGCGATCCGTCTTCCTGGGTACGACGGCGATGATCAGGAGGCCGTCGTACCCGATGAAGATGGCTCAACCTAGCAAGCGAAAGCGCTTTCGCTTGCTAGACTCTCTCGTTTTCCTTTTGTTCTTCAAGGGCGGCATGATCATCGTCATCATCATGCCCGAATTCAGCGGCGGATAACTCAGTGCCGCGTTGGGCAAGACGCTTCTGCATCTCTTTTGAGATTGTGTAGCCGTCCCGATAAACCGGAACATCAGAAGGGGGGTAGAGATTGAATGACTCTGGATTGGCGTGCGCAACACGGATGAGATGTCGGAGCAACGTGCTCTTGTACCCCTTGGTGTTGGTGTTCGCCAAACGCTGGACTGTTTCCCAGTCACTTGGAATCATCGGGATGTTGACCCGAACGCCATACCCTTCGCCAGTGGAGCGGCGATCTACTTCGGGTTGACTCCCCTTGGTGTCTCCAGGTGGGAAGATCCCAAAGGCATCCGGTATCGCAGTCGCCAAATAGGAGAGCATTACGAGCATGCGCCCGCGCACCCCATCGGAGTTACTATTTGCGAGCTGTTCGAGTTTTAACCAGAACGTTTCTGGCATGGTGATATTTTTGTCGACTGGCCTTGTCATCTCTATGTCCTTTCTAATTACAGTGAGTGTAGCGTTATTGGGTCGGTGGCGCAAGGAGGAAAAACCCCATTTACCTTACGGATTGGTAACGAACATAAACTACGTTAATTATTAAATGTAATATAACCTATATATAAACGTGTGTAAACATGCTACACTACTAATGTGACGCACGTAATACAAGCAAGGTTCGCTGAGGCATACATTTCTTTCGGACGAAAGGCGAGTTATTGGAATGATGGTCAACGGTGATGATGGTCAATCGGTTTCTGTCCCGAGGGATCTAGACGAGCGAGTGGGCGGCAAGGAAACGCTGGAAGGTCTTTTGCGCAACCAAGCCATTGCCTACGGGGTGGATTTGGCGGAGATGGGCAACTTGGAATTGCGAGCGGCGTTGATGAGATCGACGGTGATGGCTCTGACTTATGGGTTTATGCCGGGGCAGCACCTGCACTTGCAGGTGAGTGGTGGCAACGATGATTTGAATCATGCACGCCCTCGCCGGGCAGGTGTTCCCCAGAAGACGTACACGATTGTGATAGGGGTTCATGCTTACATGGACAGCTTTGACCAGTGGAAGCGCGATAATCGGAAGTTGGCGTGGGTGCACACGGCTGAGCTGGTCAAGGGAGCGACGGCGGAGGTGACGAGGGAGCGGTACCCGCACATTCTGGGGCATCCCGACGATTGTGGGGCAACGGCAAGGTTTCTGGATCAAGAGGAAGCTGAGTTCTGCCAAAAGACGGGGCTATCGTACAATCCGCCGTTGCATTATGGGTTTTGGCGACGGAACGCGATTGAGCGCACGGAAGGTGGGCGCAAGGTGTGGGACCCGGACATGATCCCAAAGCAACGAGCGCCGATGGATGTGGCGCTCTTGCGGGCAACGAAGGCTTGTTTAATGTCTCGTGTCCCATTGCAGCCCGTCAACCAGAACACGTTCACGCAACGCCTGGCTCAGTTGCAAGACGCAATCGTGCCGGACATCGAACCCAGCGAGTTAGCAACCGCCCCTCTGTCAGATCGGAGGGGCGACTTGATCGTCGAGCCAGATGGTGATGTTTTATTCGTCCGGCCAAATCCGGGCAAGCCTATGCGTGAAATCGTCTTTGATGGCAGTGAATTCAACTAAGGGAGATTTGAGAAATGTCGAACATTGCAAAGAGTGCGAAGTCGTTGGTGTCAAGATGGCCGGAGCCCACAACGCCCCCGCCGAGCATGGAAGATGTGGAGGATGCGCTAATGGATGGTGACTGCCTTGCCACGGACGGATGCTCAGTCGAGTTGGATGGGACGTGCCCGCATGGTCATCCTTCCTGTGCGCCAAGAAGCGTACCAACACAGAGTTCCAGAGAGGAACCCAAGAATGGAGTGTCTTGAGTGGCTACAAGGACAGGCTGTGCCAACTAGGTTAAGCACGGTCTGAAGCTCCTTGGACAATGTGGTTATGGCGGGTCCTGCACAACCATGAACTGCTAGCCAGAGTCTTGCTATGACTACGCAAGGAACCGTCGCGTGAAGCGTCTACAGACCGGAACACCCGTCACAAAGGCAGGAAGAGGGTGTAGTTACCGGATTACTTCTCTATGACGGGGAAGTAAGGTCTATGAGGGGCCAGGATGGCAGCACTCCACACAGCCTGCACATCCCCGGTAACAAGGTTATCAGAGCGATGACCAGAGGCGTACAGACGGAGTCTACGGCAAGATGCAAACGGTGTTGGTATGAACTTGGGAACCACATCTGACTCCTCATTCGAGGTCGGTTGCCTGAGAACCAATGTCAGATGTGGGGCAGAGCCTCCGTAGTAGTCTGAGATGGGGAAAGCCCATTACATGGCGAAGGGAGGCAGCTAAGTACTTTGGCATTCGCTACACGCTCACTAAGCCGGAGGAGGAACGTGTGAATCCAACAAAGATGGCCGAAAAGCAAGCGAAACTGGCGCGAACGGCACTCGAGAATCCAGAGTACAGGTTCACCAATCTGTACAACCTACTGCATTGGGAACCCTGGATACTTGAGGCAGCCAAGAAAGTGTTGGCACGACCTGGCAGTTCAACGGCTGGCGTAGATGGACAGACACGCGGTAACTTTGAGCAGAACTTCGATGCCCACATCAAAAGCATTGTTGCACAACTCAAAGCGAAGACATATGAGCCACTGCCCGTCCGCAGAACGTACATCCCCAAGAGTGATGGACGCCAAAGACCGCTAGGCATTCCTGGGTTACGAGACCGCATTGTCCAAGAGGCACTGCGGGCAGTTCTCGACCCTATCTATGAAGCGGACTTCCAACCTCACTCTTACGGATTTCGCAAAGGTCGTTGCACCATGGATGCGATAGCCGTACTGATGCCGCGCTTCAATTCTGCCATGAAGTTTTACTGGGTGATTGAAGGCGATATCACCAGTTACTTCGACAATGTTCATCATCGTAAGTTGATGAGCATCTTGCGCAGACGAATTGCGGACAAAGCACTGCTGGACCTCATCTGGAAGTTTCTGAAGGCTGGGGTCATGGAAGGAAAGCTCTTTGCCAAAACGGAAAGTGGTGTCCCTCAAGGCGGTGTCATTTCACCCTTACTCGCCAATGTCTATCTCAATGAGTTTGACAAATGGGCAGAGGGGAAATGGCATCAGTTCACTCGCTCGCAACGGCAACAGAGACGCAAGGCTGGACTGGGCAACTTCATCATGGTTCGCTATGCGGATGATTTTGTCGTCGTCACCAACGGCACAAAGCAAGAAGCAATCCAGGCCAAACAAGAAATCAGTCAGTTCTTGCAGGATGAATTGCATCTGGAACTCTCTGAGCGGAAGACGAAGCTAACCCATGTGAATGATGGTTTCGAGTTCCTTGGCTTTCATATCCAACGGGTCGAGCCGGAAAATAGATGGGTGGTTCATCTCAGACCAACGGAGAGTAATAAGCAGCGTGTCAAGCAGAAACTGAAAGCCTTGACTTCCAGTAGCTGGACGTGGATGGATGAGCATACGCGGTTAACGAGTCTCAACCGGATTGTGAAAGGCTGGTGCATGTACTATCGGTACACGAGCCTCGTCCATGATTTGGAGGAGATTACCCGCTACACGTGGTTCCGCTACCTACAGTGGCTCCGCCACAAGTACAAGGGCAGTCGGAAACACCAACTCATCCAGAGCCGGACAGCGATCATCCACAACAGGACCAGATGGACAGCCGCCATCGAAGAAGATGGCAAAAGAGTGACAGTGTACCAGTGGCTTCCCACACAAATGGAAATCCGAAGGCAACGCTATCGCATGAAAGGACGGGACGGTTTTCCGCATCCTTATCTTGACGAAGTGTTAGCCGCAGAGGACCATCCACAGTGGGAAACTGGCCCTGCTGAGGGAATCTATACCGATACCGTCGGCATTCCTCAAGCGGGGGAAACGCAGGACTGGGCAGAGAAGCGATTAAGACGCAAGGTACGAGACCGGTTTACGTGCCAACGATGTGGTAGCCAAGAGAATCTTGATGTCCATCACATTAAGGCCGGACCGGCCCAATCCAGCAACGACTTAATCACGCTCTGCCGTAGCTGTCATCTGGAAGAAACAAGACGCCAACGCCAAAAGACTTAGGGGAGAGCCGGATGCGCCGAAAGGTGCATGTCCGGTTCGGAGAGAGGGATGGGAGAGACCGCATCGCTTAGCATGATGTATGGCGCTCCTGTCCCGACTCTATGGTTGTTACGGATGGGCTTGATG
>JBBSPQ010000287.1:0-4451 GCA_038258585.1 Pseudomonadales bacterium | reverse complement strand
CGACATGAGAAAAGTGCCTAGCTGAAAAGATTGGTAAAGAAGAGCGTCAGGAAATCAATAAGGCGTTTGAACAGTCCTGCCCTTTCAACAGGTTGTATGGCAACAACATCGCCGTGGTAGAGCGTCTCGCCTGCAAGATTGATGTCGACTGTGCCAAGAACCTGGTCCTTCGCAAGAGGGGCAGTCAGGGTATCATCAATATTCATGGTGGCCTGTAGTTCTCCGCTTTGGCCACGTGGAATAGTGATATAAACTTCCTCCGTAATACCGAGATCCACCGAATTCTCTTTTCCGGACCAGACCTTCGTGGCACTGATGGTTTCACCCGCGTCATACAGTTTATGGGTTTCAAAATAACGGAAACCGTAAGTCATCAGCTTCTGACTTTCGGAGGCACGAGCCGACTCACTGGCAGTTCCCATAACGACAGTAATCAGACGCATTCCATCCCGCTCGCCGGATGCCACAAGGCAGTAACCTGCGGCCGTAGTCCAACCAGTTTTCATTCCGTCGATATTGCGATCCTGAAACAACAGTGTGTTGCGATTCGGCTGCGTAATACCGTTGTAAGTGAATTCACGCTCCGAATAAATATCGTAATGATCCGGATGTTGAGTGATTGTCGCTCTCGCGAGAATCGCAAGGTCACGGGCGGACATGATGTTGTAGGCTTCTTCCGTGTCCAGACCGCTGGCATTCATGAAGGTGGTGTTCTCCATGCCCAACAGTCTGGCATGTTGATTCATCATATCGGCGAAAGCCTCTTCGCTACCGGCGAGATGTTCTGCCATTGCCACCGCGGCATCATTGCCAGACTGAATGATAATGCCACGCAGAATGTCTTCAACTCGTACCTGACTGTTGATATCCACAAACATTTTCGAGCCTTGTGTACGCCAGGCCTTTTCACTGATGTGCACAAGGTCATCAACACTCATGTTGCCATTGTCGATTTCTACTTCTGCAATATAAGCAGTCATGATTTTTGTCAGGCTGGCAGGAGGCAACTGCACATCAGCGTTTTCCTCCACAATTACCTTGCCAGTTTTCGCATCCATCAGGATATAACTGCTCGCCGCAATCTGTGGCGCCCGGGGAATAATCGACTGCGCCGTCACCTCTGGTTGTGGTTGAGCGACCGCCTCAGTCGCAATTCCCAGCAACAGAGCGAATGCAAGTACAACTGTACTCCACGTTGCAACCACTGGTTGCATGACCGATCTGTCGGCCCTTGGGCTTACAGTTATTTTCATCATTCTCTCCTGCATAATTACTGAGTCCGTCTTGATCTGAATTTAATACTTTTAGCGCTGAATTTTTGATCCACTTAATCGCGGACAGTGTACGGTCTTCCCAAATCAGCGGCAACAACGACATCCTTAATCCGAGTGATCTCTACAGCATCGGGAATAGGCCCAACTCTTACACGATGCAAAGTCTGACTGGGATTCTCTGTGTCCACAGAACGAATGAACACCGGTCTCGTCGTCAATCCCCGCAGCTTTTCGGATAGCTGTTCCGCTGTCTGCATATCTGCAAAAGCGCCTACCTGAAGATATTGTCCTGCTGCTGTGGCTGGCGCAATTTGTGTGACAACAGGCGCTGTTATTGAGGTGCTAGTTGACGTTGAGGCCACGGTCGCACCAGAAGATGTTGGCACGATCGCCTCCACCTCAACCATTGCAGTGCCTTTATCGTCGAAACCGAGCATATAGGCGGCGGCGTAAGAAAGATCGATTACACGCCCTGTATGAAAAGGACCACGATCGTTAACCCTGACAATAATACTGCGATCATTCTCTAAATTGGTCACCCGCACATAACCTGGAATCGGCATTGTCTTGTGCGCGGCAGAGAGTTGGTACATGTCGTACACCTCTCCATTGGAGGTGTTGTGACCCTGGAACTTTTCTCCGTACCAGGACGCATAGCCTCGCTCCCGATAACCGTCTTCATTGCGCATGACTCTGTAGGTCTGCCCATTCACGGTGTAAGGGCTTTTGTTCCCGGCAATCGTACGTCGCTCCTGAACCGGGATGATTTCCCGAATCTGAGACGGATCAAGCACCCGCGACGGACCCCGATCCTGTTGTATGCCGTAGCGGGTGGCCTGATAAATATCAGACGCCGACATCGTCGCAGTTGAAGACTGCTGCGAAGAGCGAGAACTGGCACAAGCGGCAAGCAATATTGTCAGAACAACGATAAGCGCGGCCCTGAACAAACGAAAATCAGACATCGACTGGCTCACTCTTAGGAAAGTAACGAATCCACATTATAATCAATATGTTATCTCGGCAACACCCGTTTATGAGTCTGAATTGACATCAGAATTCCGAAACCCGTCAGAAGGGTTACAATAGAGGTGCCTCCTTTACTCACCAAAGGCAGAGGCAGTCCCACCACCGGCATCAATCCGGACACCATTGCCATGTTGACAAAGGCATAGAAGAAAAATGTCAGAACGATGCTGCCAGCAAGCAGGCGACTGAAGGTATCTTGCGCGGTCATAGCGATATAGAAACCTCGAGCAAGAATGGCGATATACAAAGCAACCAGAAACAGCACTCCCAACAGACCGAACTCCTCCGCCAGTACTGCCAGGATGAAATCGGTGTTGCTCTCAGGAATAAAATCCAGTTGCGATTGCGCGCCGTTTAGCCAGCCCTTGCCCTGAATACCGCCCGAACCAATGGCAATCTGCGATTGTATGATGTTATACCCAGCACCCGTGGGATCGCGATAAGGATCGAAAAACGTCATAATTCGATTCTTCTGGTGTGCCTTGGCTAAAAAGATATACCAAGCCGGCGATGCCATCACCAGCAGCGCCGCTCCCGAAAGTACAATCTTCCACCTGATTCCTGCCAACAAAATCACGAACACACCAGACATAATCACCATCAGCGCTGTTCCCGTGTCATTCTGCATCAGGATCAGTCCACCAGGCAGCAGGATGATTACCCCGCAAACTACAAGGTCTTTGAATTTTGGTGGCAAAGAGCGACTGGACAAGTACCAGGCAAGCAGCATCGGCACGAGAAATTTTTCGAGTTCCGCAGGCTGAAAACTCGGCAGGCCAGGCAGATCCAGCCATGATTTAGCGCCGTTCTTGTCTACCCCGAAAGCCAACACTATCCCCAACAGAACCAGACCACCGACAAACATCAACGGTGCACCTCGGCGGAAAACATTGACGTCAACCTGCGACATGCAAACCATCACTACGAATGCAATGACTATGGCCGCAGCTTGACGCTCAACATCCCCGATGTTCTCACCGCTGGCACTGTACAGCACCATCAGACCAAAAACAGCGAGACAAAGCAGCGATAACAACAATGGAGGGTCAATTCTCAGGGACTGCCAGAGTTCCCCTTTCCGATTGGAGAGGTGGTAGAAATTATTGCTTAGCTGGCGACTGATACTACGACTGGCCATGGGCTCTCTTATTGTTCAGCAAACGTTAACAGTTAGTGATTCGCACTCAGAGCTGATACTTCCAACAGAGTCTCGTCTTCGGGTACCAGATAGGCATCCAGCACAGCACGAGCAACTGGAAAAGCCACTGAGCCCCCGCCCCCACCATTCTCCACGAATACAGCAACGGCGATGCGAGATTTTTCCGAGGCATCAAACGCGATAAACATCGCATGGGTGCGGAATTCTTCTGGCACTTCTCCATCAGCACGGTTACCAGCACTATCAACCTGAAACTGGACTACCTGCGCTGTTCCTGACTTGCCAGCCATCGGATATTCCAGCGGTCTCTTGCTGTCCCGTAGCGTTGGGTAGGCGGAGCCTTCATGACGACGATGCTCGGTATCATAGGGTTTGCTCACTACATCCACCATAGCACTTCGTACCAGCTCAATCTGTTCCTGAGTAGGAAGTAGTTGTTTCGAGGCCGCAGTGTCTTCGAAAATCACATCAGTGACTCCACCATCGTTGCCAATAGTGCCGCGCAGCATGCGCGGCTGTTTGAGCACGCCGTGATTCGCGATAGCCGCCGCTGCTGCTGCCATCTGCAGGGTTGTGGCCTGAAAGATGCCGTTGCCGATTCCTTCATAAGGCGTCTCACCCGCGTACCAGATCTCGCCCCTGTTCTCCTTTTTCCATGCCTGAGAAGGCAGAATGCCGGCGCTGGCCTCAGGGATATCGATCGCATCGTTCACCCCGAAACCAAACGTGAGCAGATAGTCGTGAATCCTGTCGATGCCCAGATCAACAGCAAGTTGATAGAAGTATGTGTTGCACGACTGATAAATTGCTCGACGCAAATCAATAGGACCATGACCGCTCTTATCGACCCACCAAGTCCAGTCGTAGTAGGGACGCGAGCGACCGGGTAAGCGGAAGTATCCCGGATCGTTGATCACTGTTTCCGGGGTAATGACTCCGTTGTAAAGGCCGGCGAAACTGATGAAGGGTTTGATCGTGGAACCGGGAAT
>JBBSPQ010000286.1:0-4454 GCA_038258585.1 Pseudomonadales bacterium | reverse complement strand
CCTTGAAAAGTGCCTGACGATTGGTTTACAGATTCTGCAATCGCTTCTAGCCTACAGGCGGGCAAATAAGTTTGGTGCTTTACCCATTTGCCCGCATGCGCCCCTAGACGAACTCGAGTTTTTGAGCGATTTTCGCCTGCCATTCTACCGGACCGGTCTTGTGTACTGACGTGCCATTTACGTCTACCGCGACGGTTACAGGCATGTCTTCTACTTCAAATTCGTGGATCGCTTCCATGCCCAAATCTTCGAACGCCACTATTCTGGCTTTGCGGATTGCCTTGGATACCAAGTAGGCCGCGCCGCCTACTGCCATGAGATAAACCGCTTTGTGTTTTTGAATGGCATCGATGGCCACCTGTCCGCGTTCAGCTTTGCCGATCATGCCGAGCAGGCCAGTTTTTTCCAATAGGGTGTCAGTAAACTTGTCCATGCGCGTAGCTGTGGTTGGGCCAGCTGGGCCAATGACTTCGTCACGCACCGCATCCACTGGGCCAACGTAATAGATGAACTTGCCGTTGAGATCGACTCCTTCTGGCAAGGATTCTCCGCGGGCAAACATCTCGATCATACGTTTATGGGCGGCGTCACGACCCGTGAGCATTTTTCCGGACAGTAGCAATGTTTCACCGGGTTGCCATTGCGCCACATCCGCAGCAGTAATGGCGTCGAGGTTGACTCGGCGAGCACGCGGACCGACGTCCCAAGTAATTTCCGGCCAGTCTTCGAGACGAGGCGGTTTTAGATGAGCGGGACCACTGCCATCCAGCACAAAATGTGCGTGTCTCGTGGCCGCGCAGTTCGGAATCATAGCGACAGGCAAAGAGGCTGCGTGAGTCGGGTAGTCTTTAATTTTGATGTCCAGAACCGTAGTCAAACCACCCAGACCCTGCGCACCAATGCCTAATGCGTTGACCTTGTCCATAATTTCAAGACGCAGCTCTTCCACTCGATTCTGTGGCCCACGGGCACGCAGTTCATGAATGTCGATAGGGTCCATCAATGCTTCCTTCGCCAGCACGGCAGCCTTCTCAGCCGTGCCTCCTATCCCAATACCGAGCATACCGGGCGGGCACCAGCCGGCCCCCATGGTAGGGACAGTTTTCAATACCCAGTCCACAATGCTGTCACTGGGATTGAGCATGACCATCTTCGCCTTGTTCTCGGAGCCGCCGCCTTTAGCGGCAACAGTCACGTCGAGCGCGTCGCCGGGCACGACTTCCATGTGAATGACGGCCGGGGTGTTGTCTTTGGTGTTCTTGCGCGCACCAGCCGGGTCGTTGAGGATGGAGGCTCGCAGTACGTTATCTGGATGCAGATATGCTCTGCGCACTCCTTCATTGATCATATCGGCAACGCTGAGATCACCTTCCCACTGCACTTTCATCCCGATCTTGAGGAACACAGTAGCGATACCCGTGTCCTGACAGATGGGGCGTTTGCCTTCCGCGCACAAACGAGAGTTGATCAGAATCTGGGCCATGGCGTCTTTGGCAGCGAGAGATTCCTCTCTCTCATAGGCATCGTTCACCGCTGTGATGAAATCAAGCGGGTGGTAATAGGAAATATATTGAAGAGCATCAGCAACGCTCTGAATCAGGTCTTCTTGGCGAATGACAGTCATTGTGGGTTCCTGCGGTTTGAACTTTCGGAAGGCCGCGATTCTAGCATGATTATACGGGTATTTAATTGTTCAACATTGACATAGAATCGGTTCAAAACTAACGATGCTTGGACATAAAACAGGACCATAAGAACAGGAAAATAAAATCATGGTGGAATCATCCAACGTTAATGTGATCTACACGCATGACGGCGCAGTGTTCGTGCTTCAGATGCATAGACCAGAGAAGAAGAATGCCCTTACTCAGGCTATGTACCGGGCTCTTGCCGAAGGCATCAAACATGCGGACGCCGACGACACGGTCAATGTTATTCTGATTCGTGGTTGCGATGATTGCTTCACCAGCGGTAACGACGTTAACGATTTCGTCGCGGCAACAGAGAGTGGCGAACGACCGTCAGTGCAATTCATGAAGGCCATCAGCCATGCTCGTAAGCCTATCATAGCGACCGTGAACGGCCTCGCTATTGGTATCGGCACCACGATGCTACTGCATTGCGATCTCGTGTACGCTGCAGAGGATGCGTACCTGCAACTGCCTTTCACGCGTCTGGGGCTCTGTCCTGAAGCTGGGTCGAGCTTCTTAGCACCGGCATTGATGGGGCATCAACGTGCGGCTGAACTGCTACTGCTGGGGGACCGCTTCTCTGCTGCCAAGGCACAGGAATACGGATTAATCAACGAAGTGCTGCCAGCACAAGAAGTGCTGAATCATGCGCTGCAAAAAGCAAAAGAGCTGGCGGCACTCCCTTCGGAGGCAGTGCAGACCAGCAAGCACTTACTTAAGCGCAGTCAGCAGACAGCTATCGACGAAACGATATCGCTCGAACTCGTGAATTTTTCGCGCCTACTGCACAGCCCACAAGCGCAGGCAATCATGCAGGCATTTCTGAATCGTAAACGTGGATGAACACGGAGGCGGGTGAAAGAGGATTGAACTTGCAGATTCTAGGACAAATCAATCCGCGATCAGAAAATCTCGCGCAGCATTTATTTTCTTGGCGAGGTAATCGGAACCGCCACGATCGGGGTGCATTCTCTGCATCAATCTGCGATGCGCCTGTACAATAGCATCTTGGTCTGCACCAACTGCTAGACCGAGTATCTCCAGTGCCACCGCTTCAGTCATTACAGAATCACTATGGGAAACGGCATTCTGTTTCCAGCCTTCCTCTGCCCCCGCAGATTGGCTTCTCCATTCGGGATGCGTTCTGTCGAGGTAGGCTTCGAGTATCTGCAATGAATCCTCATCGCGACTGCATTCTCCTGCCAGTTTCAACAACTGCTCCATCGTCAGAGTGGAAAGAGCTGCACCTCGGAATGTGCCTTCCAACACTTCGCCAGTCATCTCCCCGGAGTTGTGTTCCAACTTCATCAACAGATACCGTGTGCGAATACTGGACGCATCAGCAGTGCCAGCATTCCCGTATGCGCTCTTCGCAGTCCGGGTACGAAACATTTGAAAGAGCGGAAATAAACGAATAAGCAAATGAACGTTCCGCAACAGGAATGTCGCTGCCACCATTATCGGCGCCACAATGAACTGGACCGGGAGGCGACCCAGCATAATGAGAACAACCACCACAATCAGGACGGCTGCGACCACCAGTAACATGTTGAACTGCCGCTGATTCAACGAGAAGCGGATAGCCAATTTACGAAGCCAGACGTAGGTCAGCACCGGCAACACTAATATGAGGATAAGGCGAACCAGGATTATCACTTCACGCCCTCAGGACTGCAACTGCTGACTCAGCCGCTTTACGGCTTCGCCCGACGTTCTGCTGAGTTTTTCAAGCGCCGGCAAACCACCGCTGGCATAGACCGCGACAGCGCGCAGCAGCTCGCGCAATTGCCCTGCGCTGGCACTGTCAAATCGGGAATAGGCACCCTTGGATAGTCGAGCCAAAGACTGAAAAGCAGTTCGGGCTACGGGGTCATCTCCTTCTTGAAACACAAAGACAGGCACATTAAGAATACCAAGCTGGCCTGCCAGTTGGCACAGCACGTCTGAGCTTTCTTCCATGGCATCCCCCACGTAAACGAGACAATGAATACGCTGAGCCCGGTTCTCACCTAGCGCATGGCGCATGACGCGCTCAAGTTGGGTAGTGCCGGCCCGACACTGAATGCCTGTCATCAGGGGTAGTAAGGAGGAGGAGTCACGACACCACGGTGTCTTGTAGAATTCAGCGAAACCTCTGAAATAGACGAGCTGGATCTGCAAGCCACCTTGAGTTTGAGCGGCTATGAACATTTCCGCCTGCAGTTGAGAAGCCTGATCCCAGGTGTTCTCCCTGCTCGCAGTTGCATCAAGGGCAAAGAGCAGGCGCGCCCCACCTGCCGTTTTGCCAACGGGCGGAAGAGTCGCCACTTTGCGCAGAAACGCGGACACTTCACCGCTGGCAGCTACCGAGGTATTGGACTTACTTCGATTTGGGAATTTTTTGTCGTCTGAAGTCATGCAAGAAGCCCCACTGGTGCGGATGGGGAGACTCGAACTCCCACACCTTACGGCACTAGAACCTAAATCTAGCGTGTCTACCAATTCCACCACATCCGCTAAGACGAGGCGTATATTATCAATTTTGTGATAGAAGTCAATCAATGATGTGATATTTATACCTACAGAGACGAGGAGAACGCATGTATCTAAAGAAATGGCTGCAGCGGGGCAGTCATTGGGTCAAGCAAGCCTTGCCTGGCTATTGCGCATTTTGCCTGGCGCCAGCGGTAGAAGGGCGAGGGTGGTGCAGCCGCTGTGTTGTGGAACTGCCCTGGAACTTACACAGCTGTGAACAGTGTGGCGATCCCGTAGCACAAGAACAGT
>JBBSPQ010000285.1:0-4461 GCA_038258585.1 Pseudomonadales bacterium | reverse complement strand
GAATATGGAATCTTATACAAGCTGTGTTTGATGGTATCAAGTGGATCACTGCTATGTAATTCGTATTCAGACCATTGCACTTCTAACTCAACTGCGTTTGACGGCTGTTGTTCAGAAAATGTTTGTATACGGGTAACATGTGCAAGTCGATCAAGCCCAAGTCTCCCCAAACCTTTTTCGCCAACTAGTGCGCGTGCTTTTCCATGAGATCTTCGAACATGAGCTTTATGATCCGTTCCAATAACCATCCAATGTCTTTTCATTTGGTCGGTCGTCATGCCAGTGCCATCATCTTCAATTATCAGTTGAGCTTGCGTAGTTCCTAAGTCAGAAAAAGATATCCATACATTGTCTGCATCTGCGTCGTAAGCATTTTTTACCAGCTCAACAATGGCAACTATAGAGCTTGAAATGCTCTCGCGTCCCAACTGCATGGCTACACGGGCACGAACCGTGAACGGTAGCTCTTCTAGTTTTTCACGTTGTTCAATAGATTTAGAAGTCAATCTCAAACCTTTCAAATTTAAGTATTCACCGTGTTTTCAGAGATCATGTCGGATATCCGTGAAATTTGTTGAGGAGTCAGTTCGAAGTGCCTAAAGAGAAATGCATTTAGCCTTTTCAAATGAATATGCTTGTGGGTGTCTGGCGCAGCAAAAATTCTACGCGCCCGTCTTGCTAACAATAAAAGCAATTCTTCTGAGCAAGGCAAATTATGTAACTCGTACACTGAAATTTGAGCATTACCGTTTCGCATCTGAAAAAGAAACTGCGAAATATCACTATTAATCCAAGCTACCATACCATATAACAGGTTAATATCATTAGAAGTAATCATATTGACATGATTTTCAACTAAATATCTAGGATAGCGATTTATGAAGTCATCACTCGTTATAGTAGCAATTAAACGCCTTCCACTTTTCCGAGGAGTTACTCTCTGTATCAATAGGGAGGGAACACGATAAACTTTATTGCTATCGTTGTGCCATATGACGTACGCTCGTTTGGAATGAGGGTTATCCGTAGCATAGGGGAATACAAATTTGAACGGTGCTATTGAACTTGATGAAATTAGAGGGATTGTATCCTCATCTTCAGAATCTCTAATTGTTTCTAGGTGCTGGTTCCATACAAAACCACCATTCCGGCACACTAAAGTTGGCGCGAGATTACGTATAGTAGATGTAATTCTGTTCTCAATAATTTCTTGAATACTATAATCGATTTGCTTTTCTGATGTTAACCAGATTGGTTTGGTAGCAAACCACCTGACAATATTTCCCTGGGGGATCGATTGCGGAGTACACTTCTCAATATCTGTGCCATTATGGGTCACAATTACACTTACTAAGTTTTCCTCTCTATCGTTTGCATCGACGATTATTTTTTGAACACAAACCGCCATAACTTGTTGGTCAGCATCTCCCACAACTCCTTTGCGGTCTGTCATCCTTGTTATAGCTCGAAGTTGAGTGCGATTATCTAAAGCAACACGCAATTCTTGGAAGTATAGTCCACTTAATAAAGTTTGGGGTACAAGAAAGGAAATTATCCCATTTAATGATGCTGCCTCCACAGCCCACCAAAAGAAAAGAGCATAAAGATTGACATGACCGTTTAACACAATATCGTAATTTGAAATAAAGTCAACTTGCTGTCTCTTTACGGGCAGATAAGGAGGATTTCCTATGACATAATCGAAACGAGAGATTTGAATTTCCGTGAGCGGATCAAACAGGAGTACATTACGGAAACACTGATATTCAATGGAAGTATTGGAAGCGTATAATGGAGCACATGCACCATTAAGTAGCATACGAGTAAGATCAATGGCGAAAGGCTGAATATCATAACCGTAGATGTTATCAACGAGTTTTTCCAGAATAAACTCTGGTGAATTGGCTTGGTTTAATCCAGCTTGTATAGCATTGATTACAATAGATAGGAGAATGATACCGCCGCCACACGATGGATCAATAACTGTTAGATCGTTAAGTATGGCATTATCTTCCAACCCGGAAATGTGAATCAAGTGTTGCGCCAGGCTGCTCGGCGTATAAAATTCACCTGTACCCCGATTGGTGTATTGTGGTAAGAGTTGTCCACAAATCTCTGAAAGCTCTAGAATTACGTCGTGAAGTGCTAAGTTTTGAACGAGAGCAGTAGCTGATTTTAAAGTTTGGTTCAATTGCTCAGTGGTTTGATACCAATCAAAAAGCAATGAATTATCGCTACCAATATATGTCGCATCGAGTGATGGATATTTTAGCGAAATAAACTCTTCTAAAAATTTGGATATCACAGAAAATAAAACTGTTTCCCACTTGAATCTAGAAATGAGCTGATCTCTATCAGCTGTAGGTGTACGATGATGTTGGTAGGGTTTGGATAATGAGGTGGTTTGCTTTATATAAGCTTCTACTGCAATTTCAAAATCTTGAGAAGCGCTTTGACGTAGCCCCTCGTCATTGAAAACATCAACAAGCGCTTTCACTACTGAGAACAGTTCGGTCATAAAATTTGATTTCCCTGACGCTGCTGCACCTTCCTATTTTACGCGAAAATGCTCGTATGAATAGACATATTTACATCACGAAACTAATGCCGGTTGATCATAGAAATATAAGGCTTAATTTTGATACTTATCCACACTAAAGTGACTTTAAGATCATCCGAACTTGATAATTGGAAACTGAATTTACTTTGAGGATAAAGAAGATTAAAAAGTTTTTAAAGATTTATAATTCCCCTTTACCACCTTTTCAGTTAATCTTAATTATGCCCTAGCACTCGCGGGGGAGAAATCCCCGGCCTTTTTTATTTCTCAATCGTGGCCAGATAGTGAGTCATAGCTTGTTTGTTGCCACAGTGATAGCCTGAGAAAGATGTCACCCGATAACCCGCCTCGCTGATGGTTCCTTCCATCAGTTCCCTACAAATCGACAGATACTGATCATGCAGGTCATTGCCATACTTCGAGACCACATCAGCCAGTCGCTTCACTGACCAGGCACCGCCCACTGTGATTTTCTGCCGCAGGCCATCATTCACGGCAAGTACCATAAACTCAGCCAACGGACGTTCACTCTCAAAGAAACCACAGAGGACATTCCACGGAGAACCGTAGGGGTCAACGTCGAGCAGATCGATAGTCAGATGCGCCCCTGCCCCAACCGCCAATGCCTGCTCACAGTCGGACTCGTAGACTGCCCAGGTTGGCCGCTGTTTCCCCAGCGTGGCGGATTTCTGGGGGTCTGTTTCAAAGACTACACCCTGAGTTAAATGCGGATATACAGCTTTCCACAGTTCTCCACGTCCTCCATGAGTTTCCATTACCACCGGCGTGTCTACGCCCCTCTCCTCAAGGATTCCAAGCGCTCTACGCCGCAGCGCCAGTTTGTATTGATAGGTGCTATTGTCCAGTTGTTTCGCCATTTTGCGCTTCCTGCCATTGACATAGGGCGACGATGATCGCAGTCGCCGGATAGGAATAAGCCGGTGCATCCTCGACGAATAGCAACGCATCGGGTTTACCAATGGCGGCGATCCAGCCATAACCACTATCGGTATAAGCCATCGCTAATTGTTTGGAGTCGGTCACATCCTCCACGAACTGCATCGCCAGATCGAAATCCTCTGTCCACAGGGGCACATCTGCCCATGCCTCTGCTTCCGTGTCGTGATGCCCATCCACGAAGTCTACGGCGTTAAAACTGTCTGGTTCCATCAGCGAATAGTATTCGCTGCCCGGATAGCCTTTGTCGTAATGGTAAACCCAGTAGCCCGCTTCCACGGCCAGCCAGCGCTCAAGCTCTCGCCGTCCGTTTTCCGTATTCAGATTAAAGTCTTTCCAGGTCATTTTCGCCTCGGGGAGAATCATAGGTTATCCAGTCCCAGCTTGCGCAGCGTCGGTCGAATAAAGACCAGTGCCTGCAGGTCACGCAGTAAGCCATCGAATTTTGCGCGGTGCAGATGATGTTGTACGGGCAGCATCTGATAATGTTCCCAGATGGCATGGAGTTCCTGAGCAACCGCCGACTCGCCGGGGGTCAGGTCTGCCTCGTCCAGCCCCTTTTGTTCGTCGAGCCATTCCAGCTCATACTCCCCTTTGCCATTAGCCAGGGTCATAAAGTGCATCAGGGTTTCGTAGATACCAGGTGGCCGATTCTGTGTCAGCCAGTTTACAGACACCTTGCCATCCGTAAATTCAACACCCTCCACAGAAGGTCGCCTATCTTTGTCGCTGGTCACCAGTCGGAAGCGGTTCATCGCAGCACCGTCCAGAGCACATACAACAGCAGCATAAAGAAGGCCAACGTAACGACTTTATCCAGCCATTCCGGCGCATGTTTGGCGGGTCGACGCATCTGCCGGCGAGACCAATTATTCAACTGCTTTTTCAACGTCAGACTCCTCTTGGATTTTACGAGCCAGCTTCAGCAGCTTGCCATTCGTCAT
>JBBSPQ010000284.1:0-4473 GCA_038258585.1 Pseudomonadales bacterium | reverse complement strand
CGGGCAATCCGGTTGATTTGGCATGAAGTGCCAAACGAGCAGGGTTGGGCGCTGCTCCGATCACAATCAGTACATCGGGTTTCATCCTGCTTAAAACTTCGTCCAGACCCTGTTCGACACTCCAGCCCCGAAAGACGAGATAGCCCAATGAGCGATCGGAAGGAAACTTGCGATGAAACAGTTTGCGTTCGATTCGATTCCTGAACGCAATCCACCCTTGGTTTTGTAGATGGCATATCACGGCGGCTTCGTCACCAGCAGCCTGCAAGCCTGCACACAAAAAATGCGTGGACCATTCCGAACCGCCAACCATTTGGGGGAGGTAACCTCTTTCCGTGAGAAACAGTACTTTCATTTTCTTACGAGTACCGGCTACTGATGGATAAACACATGTTGATTGAGCTACTGGCCCATAGAGTAAAGTCGCGCTTACTGATTCTTGATCGATGACCTGTCGAGCGCATTTAGTGTGAGTGTAGAAGTGGCGCTAAGGATATCTCCCAGTTGTCGAATTGTCGAGCCTACGGAAACTAAGCGGGGAAGGGGGTCTTCGTCGTGGACGACATAGACTTTCAGGTATAGTATCTGCCCGACTCCGGAGCAGCAGGCAAGACATTGACAGTGACAACCCCATCCAAGCCCATCCGCATTCTGGTGCTGGACGCAGATCTGATACCTGCTCTGACCGTCGTCCGATCGCTCGTGAAACAACAACACTACCTTGTTGATGTGGCCAGTGCCGAGGATGCTCCCATCGCTTCCTTTTCCCGACGAGTCAACCGCTGCTGGCAGTACCCTGATCCTCTGATAGATGAGGAGCGCTTCCTTACCTGGCTGCAGGAACACTTGACTAGTACATACTACGATCTGGTCATTCCCGTGACCGAACGAAGTTTGGTGCCGCTTTCAGCACAGCGATACCGTTTCGGCGACACTCGGTTTGCAATGGCTGACGCGGATAGCCTGAACCGAGTCCTCGACAAGGCAGAAACCTTCACACTGGCAGAGAGTCTCGGGGTGAGTGTCCCCCGTAGCGTTTATCTGTCCGATATCAGTCAAGTTGCCGAACTTGGCGCAGCGCTAACCTATCCAGTGGTGGTGAAACCCAGCCGATCAGTGTCAGCTGCCGCCGGCGAGGCCGGGTACAGCAAGCGCAGTGTCAGCTACGCCAACAACGCTGCTGCACTTCACACCCAATGTGAACAAACCCTGCGGCATTCGCCGGTGATACTGCAAAGTTACTTTCAGGGCATTGGGGCGGGAATCGAACTGATTGCCAGCGACGGTCAGATTCTCTACTCCTTCCAGCATATCCGCTTACATGAGGTGCCTCTGACTGGCGGTGGCAGCAGCTTTCGTGTCAGCGCCCCGATTGAACCCGTGCTGTTGCAGGCAGCGGAGAAGTTAATAGGAGCTCTGCGTTGGACCGGTGTGGCGATGGTGGAGTTCAAATGGGATCCTGAGAGCGGGCAGTATTGTCTTATGGAAATCAATGGCCGCCTCTGGGGCTCACTGCCCTTGGCTGTGGCCGCTGGCGCCGATTTCCCCGCCATGCTTGCGGAACTTCACCTCAAAGGGACCTTAGGAGACTATCCGCCATATCGATCCGGCGTGTACTGCAGAAATCTGGCGAGCGATCTGATGTGGCTGGAAATGGTGCTGCGTGCGCGTAACGACGGTACAAACCAAGATGGAGTTCCGACTCGGATACCCACTGCCAAAGTCGTGCTGCGCGATCTTCTCCGGGTTTTTTCCCTAAAGCATTACTTCGACACCCAAAGCTTCAGGGACCCTTTGCCTGGCTTGGTGGAAATAAAGCGGTTGTTCGGTCGTTATTGGAAACGTTTATCGGGCATCGTCAACGAAAAGCGTTTTGCCCGACATCATCGTATTTTGTGGCGCAATGGTACCGTAGGGAAAAAACTGCGCGAGGCAAAGAGTGTGCTGTTTATCTGTTACGGCAATATCAACCGCAGCGCTTTGGCGGGAGTCATCATGAGGAGCCAGCTGCCAACGGATTCCGACAAGCGTGTGCTCGCTGCAGGGTTCCATAGGGATGAAGGGCGCCCCGCTGATAAAAGGATGCTGGCGATCGCTGCCGAAAATGGGTTTGACCTTTCGCACAGCCGTTCCATCTGTATCACGGAGCATTTGGTGAACGACAGTGATATCGTTTTTGTGATGGAAAAGAGGCATCACGATGATCTGTCGTCCCACTACCCCTCTGCAACTGGAAAGACCTTTTTATTAGGGATCAACGAAATCCCTGATCCCTATAATCAGAGTGAAGACATCTACCGGGCATGCTTTATTCAAATTCATCAGGCGGTAACGCACCTGAACGAACAGGGGCAGGTTGAACATGTCAAATAACTCTACTTTTTTTTCTGTGATTCTGCCCACCCGTAACCGCCCTGAACTGTTTCGCCAAGCGCTGGACTCCGTGTTGCGACAGTCGTTTCAGGACCGTGAGGTGCTGGTTGTCAACGCTGGGTCGTCTGACGAATTCCTACCCCGCTACCGGGCCATAGAGGCTGACAGCGATCCTAGGGTGAGCTGGCATTATCAACCGCAGCGGTCTAATGGCCACGGCCCCAGTTACTCCATCAATACAGGTGCCCAGGCCGCGCGGGGACAGTATCTTTGTATTCTTGATGATGATGACAGTTGGATAGATGTGGAGCATCTCACCAGAGCCTGGGACGTGATCAACGCCGCAGTGACGGCTGTCGATGCCTACTACAGCAACCAGACGGCTTATACGGCGGATGGAAAACCATTAGACGAGCTATTGTGGTTGGGAGAACTCGCCAAGCAGCTCCCCCCATCCGGGGCAGACACCCATGGGACACACCGGGTTACACCCGCTTTTTTGCTCAGTTGCACCGGTTTCCCCCATCTCAACTGCAGCATTATCCGCCGAGAACTGTTTCTGGCAATCGGCGGCATGGACGAAGGCATCCGTTATGAGTGTGAAGTAGATCTATATTTGCGCACGCTGGATGCTGCGAAACAGATTATCTACAATGCCGCCGTTGTGGCACGCCACAATATTCCTGACGCGGTAGCTAAAAACAATGTTTCAACCGCCGTTAGTGTTCTACAGAAGCGCCTTTCACAGATCACGGTTTATCAGAAAAACCTAATAAGGGCGCCTGCTAGAGCAATTCGGGACACCTGTCTGCTCAAGCTGTCGATGCTTTACAAGCAAGTTGCTGAACACTTTGTGACAGAGAAAGAATTTGTCATTGCCGCCCGTTATGCGCGAATCGCTCTTGCCTGCCGTTGGTCCCTTAAGTGGCAATTGTATTGTTTTTATCTTACGGCGCGTGCTGCCACAGCCACTTGAGGATGGAACTGATTGTTGCTCTTGATGTCAGATGTCCTACTTCGTTATGAAGTAGCCACAATTCTATCGTTAAATCGCCATAATTAAACCAAGAGGTATATTCCATTGGCTGCCTTAATCACCCACCAGAGTGCCGGGCCATCGGCGTACAGTGAAAGCGATGCCAACCTGAAGAGTGTTCTCACCCTCAATCATAACTTTAGCCTTGATCGCAGTGACTATCGGGTCCGTCTTGTCGGCGAACAGGGTCATTTACGTAGCGAAGTGAATAGGCTTGTGACCAATCTTTACGGCCTACGCGGCTTGGGTACTGTCAGTCCCATCCGCTCAGAAAGACAACCCGGACAGATCACTATTGCGGCTTCTCGCGGTGAGAATGTTTTTGGTACTCTCACAATTGGAATGGATTCAGATGGCGGTCTACTGGCCGATTCGCTCTACGGGGAAGAGATCGACGCATTGCGCAAGCAGGGGCGGCGACTGTGCGAAGTGACGCGTTTAGCACTCGGTTCGCATTTGAGTTGTCTTGAGCCAATGGCGACTCTTTTCAATGTTGCCTTTCTCCTAGCCAGTAATGTGCACGCCCGGACCGACCTGCTTGCCGAGGTTCATCCACGGCACGTCGGATTTTATCGGCGCACAATGGGTTACCGGGTGGTCGGACCGGAACGCATCTGCCTGCGGGTCGGCGCACCGGCTGTACTGATGCATCTGTGTCTGAATTTCGCTGGCAGCCAGATCCGCGAGCTCGCAGGATCCTGTTTCGGACAGGATCGCAATCTGTACAGATTATTCCTGTCTGTCGCAGAACAGGACGCACTGTTGGAAAAACTCATTGTACTTAGCTATGGTAGCAGCCGATGATTATACTTGTGCCTTATTGAACACAGCGTCACGCAAACCTTCTTGTTGCTGGCCTGATTAATTTTTACCATAAGAGGGTTAGTTAAATGGTCGCTGTTGTTGAGCCTCAGGTTGTGTCACAGCAAGTCAACAGTGCCTATGGACTTCCCGAGCGTTTTATTGCCCGCCTTCGTATTAATGCCCGCCCCAGTGACCGGATACTTCTTAATCCCTCCGAAGCCGCTGTGCGAGATTCAGGGGAGCAGACCCAGTTCATCATT
>JBBSPQ010000283.1:0-4491 GCA_038258585.1 Pseudomonadales bacterium | reverse complement strand
TAAACTGTCTCGGCTGTCGCCATACCGATAACAACCGCCTCAAAAGCCAGCAGACCACCGGGTTGCAACGGATAACACTTGAGCGCCATCGCCAGTGTAAAGATGAACTCCGCAATTAGTGCCCAACCGGCAATGAATGGGTCCACGAGAAAAAAAAGTAACGGGTTCAGTATCAGGAACCCAACAATTGTAATTTTGTACCAATCCGGGGAAGCCCCCAGAAAGTTCTTAAGAAACGCCTGACTATAGGTAGAATTCATGGTTGACGTTTTTATACCTCGCTCAAAGTAATGCCTGTCTTTTTCATATCAGGCTGTTGTTTTTACTGTTTCTGCCGAACCCGCCCCAATAGACACATACTACCCTCGCGTCCGAATGCCCCCGGCGTAAATGGCCCAGCTCTCAATTTCTCCCTCCTCCAAACCAAAAAAGGGCCTGGCAGCTACACTGCACAGGCCCTTTCTAATGTCACTCTGCCTTGAAGGTCAGAGAATATAAATCGTCGCAAGCAGTCCTGCAATGGACATTGTGATTGTATATGGCAATGCGAGAATCACCATGCGCCCATAAGAAAGACGAATCAGGGGTGCAATTGCCGAGGTTAGCAGGAACAGGAACGCTGCTTGCCCGTTGGGAGTCGCCACGGAAGGAATGTTGGTACCGGTGTTAATTGCTACCGCCAACAGTTCAAATTGCTCACGCCCAATGCGGCCTGCCTCGAATGCCTGTTGTACCTCAGAGATATAGACAGTGGCCACAAACACGTTGTCAGACACCATGGAAAGCAGTCCGTTGGCAATATAGAACGCAGAGAGCTGAGTATGCCCTTCCATGTCCAACACATAGTTAATCACGGGGGTGAACAGATGTAACTCGTGAATAACCCCGACGATTGCAAAGAACACCACCAGCAACGAAGTGAAAGGTAGTGCTTCCTGAAAGGCATGGCCAAGACGGTGTTCGTCAGTGATACCGGTAAACGCTGTCGCCAAAACAATCACCGCCAACCCGATAAGGCCTACTTCCGCCAGATGGAAGGCGAGACAAAAGACCAGAAAAAGGGCCACAGCCGCCTGAATCCAGAGCCTGAGTATATCAATCTTGTCCATTTTTCGGGTTTGTTCGTCGTCGTAATCCTCGAGAATTTTGCGCACGGCTGGAGGCAGTTGGGTGCCGTATCCGACAATCTTGAATTTCTCAACGGCTAACGTTGTCAGCAGGCCAACGACGAGTACTGGCATCGAGACGGGCGCAACTCGCAAGAAGAATTCGACGAACTCCCATTCCATGACGTGCCCAATCAGCAGGTTCTGAGGTTCACCCACGATAGTACATACGCCACCAAGCGCCGTACCCACTGCCGCGTGCATCATAATATTGCGCAGGAATGAGCGGAACTTCTCCAATTCCGAGCGGCCGTCGCCGTCCATCTTGTCATCGTCAGTGACATCATGGTCATCGTCCTCTGTACGCAGACCAGATGCCACCTTGTGATACACCCCATAGAAGCCTGATGCCACAGCAATCACCACGGCAGTCACCGTCAACGCATCAAGGAAAGCCGACAAAACCGCTGACACAAATGCAAAAAGCAGTGACAACAGGATCTTGGATCGCACTCGCAACAGGATCTTGGTAAAGGTGAAGAGCAACATTTCTTTCAAAAAAGAGATACCGGCTACCATGAAAATCAGCAACAGAATTACCGGGAAATTGGTAACCGCTTCCTCATAGACAGTCTCTGGTGAGGCCATGCCGATTAGTACTGCTTCGAAGGCCAGCAAGCCCCCAGGCTGGAGGGGATAACACTTCAACGCCATTGCCAGCGTGAAAATAAATTCAAGTATCAAAACCCAGCCTGCAAAGAAGGGGTTAACTAAAAAAAACAGCAGCGGATTTACTATCAGAAAACCGACAATCGTGAGTTTGTACCAGTCGGGAGAGTTCCCCAGAAAACTCTTTAAAAAAGCCTGACCATATGTAGAAGCCATAAATTATTTCCTTAAATCTTCCATTCTCAGGTTGTTCACAATCCATTCGCAACGCGCACTATTACGGACATTCTCGGTATGTCTTGATAAATTCGACGCGGGAAGTTTGCCAAACGGAGGAGTGGTAACCTTTTGTTTATTAACGTTTATTCTCATATGAGAATCATTAGAGACGAGTTATGCTCGACAGGCATCATAGTAGAGGCATCGATGCGAATGCCACTATTTTCACTCGTCAATCTGAATAGACACGAATTGCCATCTTTTCTTTTCAAATGAGTGCACTACTTTGCTTGATTTTTGTTCTTCGCGAAAATAAAGAAAGAGGAGAAATTGCAGGCGGTATACGAAGCGTCAGTCAGGCAGCAAAGCGATAACCAGTTCTGGTGGACGACAGAGTCTGGCTCCCAATAACGAAACCACGATGGGACGATTAATCAGTTGTGGATGCGCCATCATGGCGTCCACATACGATTCTCCATCTCTGGTATTTATCTTGCACTGATGTAATCACGACTTAAACCAGCGCCCAACTAAAAGCGTTGCTGGTCCGCGCTATTCATGGAACGAACCAAAACCGGGCGCCAGCGCTCATATAACGAACTTGAAAAATCGATTTTGGTGCATTCAATGACAGTGACAATAGTAGATCGTGTCCTCACCATTGGTCCTTTTGAGGTATCAAAAGGCAATTGCACAATCAACCAAGGCGACGAGAGCCATAAGGTTTCGCCGCGCAGTATGGATGTGCTCATCTACCTGCTGGAAAATACAGACAGAATCATTGGTAGCGAGGAGTTGCTGGAGAAATTCTGGAGCTCGGTGGCTTCCGATCATGCTGTGCATAAAGCCATTGCAGAGCTACGTGCCGCACTGGGCGATAGTGTCCGACGGCAGCGCTACATCAAGACAGTACCCAAACGCGGCTATAAAATGGTGGGGGCAATCAGTTCCGATAGCGCCGTGAGCCCGACTCAAACCCCTGACATCAAACAGCAACTCCGCAGCTCGCTGGAACTCATGGATCTTCGTCAGTGGGGGATCGGCATTTTCACGAGTATCTGTCTGGTGTCGCTGCTGTGGCTGAGCAAGGCCGAAAGCGATCAAAGGAAGGACGACACTGTGGTTATTGGTGTCTCTCCCTTTGCCTTTGAAGGTGCCGGCGTAGAAACAAATCGCTTTCTGGTGGATGGGTTGACAACGACTTTGATCACAGGCCTCTCTAAACTCAATCAACTCGACATCGTATCTCTGTCCTCCCCCCAGAACACAGGGGCTACCGCGCGGCTAACAGGCAAGCGTGTGCCAGCCCATGTTGACCATGTATTGCAGGGGACTTTGATAGAGGCGAATGATCGGCTGCGGGTTGTCGTGCATCTGGTCCGCTCCAGCGATGGGGTCTACGAATATTCTGGCCGCTTTGACATGTCGAGACAGGATCTGTTTGCCATTCAGGACACAATCGTCGGTAACATTGTCAGTGCGCTGGCTATTCATCTTGATGATGAACAGCGTGAAAAGATGCTGGACTGGGGCACTCACAATCCACTGGCATACGAACGTTTTATAAAAGGAGAGTTCTATAACACTCAGTTCAATCCCACCGATTGGGACATGGCCATCGAGCAATATCAGGAGGCGATTAGTCTTGACCCGGAGTTTATCAACGCCTATCTCGGCGTCGCCACTGCTGCCAACAATCTTTCGGTTTTCAGCCGGGTAGAGCGCAAACATGAGTTGGGAAAGCTCGTAGCAGAAGTGCACCGGGCGATTGCCTCGATCGACAGGCAGCACCCAAGCTTGGAGTCTATCCGGGCGATTGAGATGCGCATGGCCGGTAACGACTACCGCCAGGAAGAAGCGCACCTTCGGCAGCAAATTCTGTCCGGCAATCCACCCACTTTCGCGCTTGCACACTACGCCCTCCTGCTGATCAGCGCACGTTTATACGACGAAGCGGGTCAATTCTTGGATAAAGCCGGAGAAGTTGGTCCGTTTGAAATGTCGCCGGATGAGATATGGAGTTACCGAGTCACTATCGCCTCACCCGCCAAAGCAGTCATTCTGCGCAAGCAACAACTGCAGGAGCGCCCGAAACATATCGGCATACTCGGCACCGTGGCCAGAGACATCTACATCACCGGTCATTACCACGAAGCGGTTCCTTATCTGGAGCGCCAGAGTCTCGCCGACAGTGTGGGTATCTCTACTGATTTCTCTCGTATTGTGATCGATGCGCTGCGAGGCACACTCGATCCTGGCAGCGACGAACTGGCAGCCGAGCTCACCAAGGGTCAGGACTCTTACTTCAACAATGGTGTGTTGAGTTTCATTCTGGGGGACATTGAAGGTGGCTCCCGCTACTGGCGCGCTCTAGAACCTATCCAGAAGCGCGGACTCCTCAATATGGTGCATATCAGTGAAGAATATTTTCCGGCAGGCCTTGCCGAAAGCGAACAGTATCAGTCTCTTCTGGAAGAACTCGACGTCGGAGTCGATC
>JBBSPQ010000282.1:0-4502 GCA_038258585.1 Pseudomonadales bacterium | reverse complement strand
GGTTTTTCCCCAAAAGACAGAGCGTTATCAGTACATCACAGAATGTTTGTTCCGCGCATGTGCGCGCGCACGCCCAACAGAGATAGCCGGTTTCCCAGTATCTGCAACAGAAGCTTCCTAAGATTTTGATTTTTCTTAATTTACTTCCAATTCATTTCGGAAATGCACGCATCCCACTCCGACAATTCGTGCCCACTTTTGACGAATGCTGGGCTCTAGCCTATTACTTATGGAGGACCTATAAGGAGAAACAATCGATGGCAAGTCCATTTATCGAATCGCTTCGCGCAGAGATGCGCCTGCGGGGTTACAGCATTCGCACGGAAAAAACCTACCTCGGGTGGATAAAACGATACATTTACTTTATAGGAAAAAGACATCCCGCCGAGGCGGGGCCATTGGAAGTTAAGGAATTTTTGACATTCCTAGCCATTGAGAAAAATGTCGCCATCAATACGCAGAAAATTGCGCTGAATGCTGTGGTTTTCATGTATCACAAGGTCATGGGCCGAGACCTAGGTGATCTGGGTTTCACACTGGCCTCCAAACAGCGCACTATTCCAACAGTGATGACAGTAGACGAAGTCCGCAGAATCATTGCTCAACTTGAGGGCCGTAACAGATTGATTATCGAAATACTCTATGGCAGCGGACTCAGGGTAACCGAATGCTTGCGCCTGCGAGTGCAGGACATCAACTTGCAACGAAATGCTCTGATCATTCACGATGGCAAAGGGCGCCAAGATCGACAAACCTTGCTGCCGAAAAGCGTCAGAGCCTCGATATCTCGGCAGATTGAGCTGGCCATTCAAATACAGGCGAAGGACAACCTGAAGGGTGTCGGATGCTCTCTCCCCACCGCGCTGGCAAAAAAATATCCCAACGCATTTCGATCTCCTGCGTGGGCGTTTCTCTTTCCGGCGTCAGGCTTGTGCGCACATCCGTACGATGGCACCTATTGCCGTCACCATTTACATGACTCAATGGTACGGAAATTTCTGAAACAAGCCGTGGCGCGTGCTGAGGTCTGCACGAAAAGAATTGGCACTCACACCTTTCGCCATTCATTCGCGACGCATTTACTGGCCAGCGGCACGGACATTCGCACGTTGCAAGAATTATTGGGGCATAACGACGTAAGCACTACGCAGATTTATACCCATGTGCTTGGTCAGCATTACGCCGGCACATCCAGCCCTCTTGATCGGATAACCAACGGCTTCGGGATTGGAGAGCTGGCGTTGTGAGACCGTGAGCGAATCTGAAGTCGGCCTACTAGTGAATGGGTTCAAAATCGAATCCCTTCGCTCGCAGGCATGCTCTTATTTATGCCCGCACGGGTACCAAGGCATCAGAGTTCGAGCGGGGCGTAGTAATTTTTTCCTGAATCTATAATTTCTTGTCGCTTATCCATGTAGGTTTTTCCAAACGATCCTTCGTCAGTGAAGAACAAATCCTGGCGAAAATAATTGATGTTGTCAGGGCTTAGGCTTTGCGCCATTTTCCAGTAAACATCCGCTTGCTCTTTGTCGTCGTTAGCAAAGAAATACAAACCAAGTTTGAAAGCTGGTTCGGCGCGTTCCGCTTCATCGTTGCGCGGCTTGATGTGCTCGGCAACTTGTTCAGTGCTCCACACGTATTTGCTTTTCTCTCCATTCATCACCCAGTCGCGTACCGCAGGGCTGTAATCATCTGTGCCAATAGAACCATGCTTTGCAGCATAAGTGCCTTCGTTTATGCGCACGATTTTTCCCTGCTCATCGATCCAAGCGCCAGAAGGCACATTGACGAAGTTGTAGAGCGAACTTATCTTGTGAGTTTCATCAATCAAAGCGGTGAATGTCACATCGGCGTCTTCATAATATTTGCCAGCAGCAGCCATGCCGCCAGTGTCCTCGGCAACCAGAATGACTTCAAAATTTTGATCTTTCAGTTCCTTGTAAACCACATCCCATGATGGAACGTCGAGTCTGCAACCGCACCACGATGCCCAAGTGCCAAGGTAGACTTTCTTGCCTCGGAAATCGGAAAGACTAACCATCTTGCCGAAGCGATCTGTAAGTGTGAAGTCTGGCGCTTCGGCGTTGGTCAAAAACGAATCTCTGTGTAAAGGAATCTCACCGAAACTCCAGGTGCCGCTGTCGTGATCAACCACATAGGCCTGCGATAGCATGTCGGCAAACTCTGTGACGTTGAACCACTTCTGAGAAGAGCGAGTCACAACGATATCGCTGTCGCTGGTCTGTTTGACTGGAATACAAATACTGTCCAGACAAGCACCTTCCGGTTTCAGAACGAACCCATTGATGCGAGTCAGGTCATCGGGCGTTACCCACAAATCGGTGGGGTCGGCCAGAGTCTGAGCGACTGTGACAACCTGATCGTTGTACAACACTGTGGCGGGCTCGGCCTGAGCGGCATGGCTACTGGCAACAAGTGCCACGCCTATGCATAACGTCAACAGGTTAAGGCGTGATGGTTCTGTGTTCTGAAACATTGGCTTTTCTCTCTGAATACAAGTGACCCCATCATGCGGCTGACAGGGGGCAAAAGAAAGGGTATTTCCTGAATAATTGTGTGAGACCGGCCATTTTTGGCGGACTTACTCGCCGCCAAGCTCCGTATACACCGCGCGTAGAAACCGTTCTGGGTCGCCCCATTTGGCGTCATACATGCTAGTCGGGCCGGCTGCGGCGATCTGATCGTAACTCATGCCTCGTTCAACCATTGGCTGTACGCTGTTGGTCACGGCTAGGATCATATCTCGGAATTCCATGACGTCGACCCGAGTGGAGGGTTCTCCGTGACCGGGAACTATGATGGTATCTGGGCCAGCCATGCCTATGGCAATAGCGAGCGCTTCGAGAGTGCCCAGCAGCGTTCCTCCATTTACAGTGTCAATGTACGGATAGCCCGTGGTGCGAAACACATCGCCCATATGCAACACATCGGAGTTCATGAAGTAGATATAGCTGTCGCCATCAGTATGTGCGGCGGGCACAGGCATGATCATCAGTTCCTCACCGTTGAGGTGGATGGAGGTATTAGCGGTGAAGGTCAGGATCGGAAGTGCATCCTTGGGAGAACTCTGCATCATGCGGACACGGACCTTATCCCGCGCCAGAATCACAATGCCTTGCTTACCAAGGTTCTCGTTTCCGCCGGTATGATCCCCGTGCATGTGCGTGTTGATGAGGAAGCGAATCTCGCCGTCGTTAAGGCGACGAATCGCCGCGAGGATTTTTTCGGTAAGCGGCGCAAACTGATCGTCGATCATCACCACGCCGTCATAGCCAATGGACAAGCCGACGTTTCCGCCAGAACCTTCCAGGTAATACATGCTGCCTCGCACCTGATGCGGAATGATCTGTACTTGGCTGTAGTCGGTTTGGGCGAATGCTGAACTGAGCAAGCACGACCCCGTCAGCAAAAGAGTGGCGCTGGCAAGCAGAGTTCTGGCTTTACTGATATTAGGCATGGAAATCTCCTGTTGGACGGATTGGAATGGCGTCTTCTGTGACGCTGTCAAAGAATAAGAGCAAGTTGGAGCGTGGTCTATTTCAAAAAGACCGCTAAGTTGAAAACCGCACTTCCATACTTTGTCAAAGTTTGAGGTCTCCTAAACTTTGTATTGCAAAGTACTTGGCAGATATTATTCGAAAGAGCAATCTCTGTGGCCATGACGACCTGCTCTTCAAAATCCAGCCAGAGTGTGCCGACAGCGTTACATCAGCACGCCGAGGATAACCTGCGCTACATTCGCGCCACCATGGAGAGTGCGATTGCATTCACGGGGGTGTCTGGCAAGGGTTATGTGCTGGCCGGGATTACCGGGGTTATAGCCGCTTGGATTGCCTCCACGCAAAGCACTCCGGAAACGTGGTTACTGGTTTGGATGGTGGAGCTGGTCTTGGGAGCGGCGATGTTGTTGACACCGGTACCTGCCGATCTGTTGTTGGCCGCAGGGTTTGGTGGTTTGCATATTTTGTTTGGTGTCATTGTCTGGAGGAGTTATGGCGGCTAGTTCTCGCATAAGTAAAACGCGCTTGAGTAAAGACGGCGAAGCAAAGACGGTAGCCAAACCAACCGTCGCAGCCAGCAAAGCAGCGAAGGACAGCGCACGTCTGGACAGGCTGATTCACGAACGCACACGACTCGCCATGGTCAGCGCGCTGGCTGCCAATTCGACACTGACGTTCAATGACTTGAAATCATTGTTACAAGTGTCGGATGGCAACCTCAGCGCCCACGCTCGCAAGCTGGAAGATGCTGGATACGTGGATTGCAGCAAGGGTTTTGATGGCCGAGTGCCGCGCACGGAATACATGTTGACTGATTCTGGAAGCGAGGCGTTACAGAGAGACATCGGTCATATGGAGGCACTGATCAGGGCCATGAAGAAAATTTAAAGCGTGCTTTTTTTAGCTATCTGCTTTGCATTGCAGAGTACTTTTCCGGAAATTGGAATGAGTAATGCCGCTGTGTCCTCTCCAATAACTTTT
>JBBSPQ010000281.1:0-4516 GCA_038258585.1 Pseudomonadales bacterium | reverse complement strand
GAAGTACAGGATTGACTCGGTCGAATGAACCTTGTCGTCCGGACTCAGCATCAATCGCGTCCCATTACAGTTAAAGAAAGATAGCGTGCCGAAGGTATAAAGATGAGGTAACTCCAACACCAGTTCGTACCAATTTTTTGATGTCTGGATGTCGCTCACCGTGCGTGAAATCTGCCCAATCGCTTTGATTGTCATCGCTGTCTCCCTGGGAGTGCCATTGAGTCCACTGGGAGAGCAGTGGCTGGAAAGAGTGAAGAGCTGGAATCGCGTTTATAAAATCGTAGCAACAGATAATCCAACCTGCTCCGTATCAAGTCATACAACATCCACTTCGGAGCGTGCTATGAAAACCGTAATCGCTATTTTCGTCACTGCACTGCTATTCGTCATCGGCCCACAATCAGCTCTCGCACAAGGTGGCGGGGGCGGAATGCGCATGGATCCAGAAACTCGCATCAAAGAGCTTATCTCCGCCCTCGAGGTTACCAGCGAACAGGAACCAGCGTTCCGCGAAGTCATGGCCAGGATCAACGAACAGCAAAGGACGGCGATGCGTGACATGAGAGTCGGTCGGGATGGGCAGGCGGGAACGCCTCCTGACGGGTCGGCTCGACAGGGCAGTGGTAATGGACCAAGGGCCGGGATGGAGCGTCGCGGCGAGATGCAGAAACAGATGGAAGAGCAATTAGCCACGGTGCTTACCGCGGAGCAGATTACCAAGTATCGTGAGCTGGAAGCAGCGCGCATGGCGCAGATGCGGGAACGGATGGGACGGTAGTTACTTTACACTCTCGTTTTTTACTTTTGCAATGTTGACGTAGCCAGGTTCCATGACGAACTTTTCACCTTCAGCAATGCGATAGTGCATCACAAGGCAGTAGTGCTCTATGCCGCGCGTAGTATTTCGCGCGAGTGTTTCTTCGTAGTGATTGAAATCCTTGATGTCGTTCTTGCTCATCGCCCCCGAGTACGCGAGCAATAGCCACAACACGGCTTCATGGTTTTCCATGCTCGCCAGTTCGTCATGCTGGCCGCCCTCGACTGTGAATCCAAGGTAGTTGAGTTTGTTGTAGTATTCGGCGAAGCAGCCAGGAATACTTTTTTCCAGACCGACAACACTGGAGAGGGGAAAATGAGTGGTCAGGCTCAGACTTTCTGTGTGCTCATTGACGCTGATATACGGCACGGTCATCGATGATATGGTGTGACAATCGACAAAACAGATGTCTTCAAAGTCTTCTGCCAATTCATTGATGACAGTGGTAATTTCCTTCAGTTCGCGTTGCTCTGAAGTGGCTATCTTGGTGAGAGCGGTCCGCACGCGCGTGAACTTGAAGAAGCGCTGCACGCCTTTCTCAAGCTTGTTTTCGGTGATCAAGGCTTCCAATGCGTGAAAGTCGCGCAACAGCAGTTGCATGTAATGTCCTTTACTACTTTAAGTCATTTTCGCCTCTTGCTCCTGAAATGACGTTTCATTCTAGGGGGGTAATGTCTGGCCAAAGCATGCCTCGGGGCGGATTTATGGCAAACGGAGTGCGGTAATGCACAGGCTGATCATGACTTGGAAAAAGAGTCGTGGTTGGTGATGTGTCTGAGACTTGGGCTGTCGCGGGTTTGCACACGCGTTCAGTGCAGATTGAGAAGATCATCCAGCGCTGTAATGGTTTCGTCTCCAAGAGTCTGCGGGTCAGCAAATGCGTCAAGCCAGGGGCACTGTTTGTCGAGACGGTTCCTCATGTTCTTGATAGTGAAAGCGTCCGCACTCTTGAGTTTTTTCAACTCCGCCCATGTAACCGGCGTAGCAACAGGCGCGCCCTGGCGCGCTCGGACCGAGTAAGGTGCAATTGCAGTGGCGCCTCTTTCATTACGAAGCCAGTCAATAAAAATCTTGCCCTTGCGGCGCGATTTTGACATTGTCGCCGTGAACCGGTCGGGCTCATTCTCTGCGAGAAGCGACGCCATTGTCTTGGCAAATATCTTCAGAGTTTCCCATGTGACAGTCCTTTTCAAAGGGACGCAAACGTGGACACCTTTTCCACCGGTAACCATGGGAGTGGACAGCATTCCCAGTGTGCCGAGTAGCTTTCTGATATCCAGCGCTGCCGCCTTTACGTCCTCGAAATTCAAGCTTTCGTCAGGGTCCAGATCGAAGATCAGGCGGTCTGGTCTTTCCAGCTTATCGACCCTACTGCCCCATGTGTGAAACTCTATGGTTCCCATTTGCGCCGCAGCAACAAATCCGGGTTTGGAGTTGATGTACAGGTATTCGGCCGTGTCGCCGTCGTGTTCCTTAATGGAAATTTCTCGCAGCTCTTTCGGGAAACCTTTGCCTGCGTGTTTTTGAAAAAAGCAGTCACCTTTTAGTCCTTGTGGACATCGCACCAGTGAGAGCGGGCGCTTGCCTGCTACTTTTAATAATCGGTCTCCGGCGTTGTTGTAATAAGACATCAGATCGTATTTGGTGACTCCAGCGTCAGGAAAAAGCTCCCGTTCCGGATTGGAAATTTCAATGCGTCCCACAGTGGCGCTTCCAGAGGCTTTCCTCAGCGAAATGCTGGTTTCCGACTTAACACTTTCCGCTTTTCTGTCTTCCCGGTGGCCTATAAATGCCCCGTGACGAATGTGGCCATCAGTGGTGAATTCGGAAAAGTTCACTTCAACGACGATCGAAGGCGTTACCCATCTGGCGCCTTTAGCGATGATTTTGGGAGTCGCTTGGAATGGGTTGGTTTTGCGTGCCTGACGAACGAACTGCTTGCTCAAATCCTCCATGTCAGCTTCGGAATAGCCTGTGCCGACTCGCCCCTTGTATTGCAATACCCCGTCCTCGTAGGCGCCAACCAGCAAAGACGCGAAAGGACGTCCGCGCTTATCCGATGGCGAAAAACCTCCCACCACGAATTCCTGACGTTTTGTACATTTGACCTTGAGCCAGTCGCGATTGCGGGTTGAACGGTAGGTCGACGAAGTACGTTTCGAGATGATGCCTTCGCCACCACTCTTGCAGATGCTTTTGAATATCTCGGCCCCCTCGCCAACAATGTGAGTGCTAAGTCTCACCGAGTCGGCCTCCGGCAACCTGTCAAGCAATTTTTCCAGTTTTTTCTTGCGCGTGAGGAGAGATTCCGAGCGGATATCTATGCCATCGATCAGTAAAAGGTCGAAAGCAAAGTAAAGTAAGGGCCCGCCGCTTTTCAAATCCTTTTGCAGCGCTGAGAATGCGGATGTTTCACCCTTGCTGCCAGACATCACCTCACCATCTATTAGGGCGCTTCGACAGGGGAGCGCCTTCAGCGCAGGCACCAGATCTGCAAATTTTTCAGTCCAGTCCAGTCCCGATCTCGTGAAAAGTTTAACTCCCTCGCTGCCAATCGAAACCTGACAACGATAACCGTCAAATTTAGTTTCGTGTAGCCAATCGTCTCCCTCCGGCGCTGAATCGACCAGCGTGGCTAATTGAGGTTTTTGAAATTTGGGGTTGGTTTGGAGAGGATCCTTCTTCGGTTTTATACTTGATTTTTTGGCCGTACTTTTTCGCGCGTTAGTAGAGGCTTGCCCTTTGGCAATGGCATCCATGGTCCGGCCGGTCTTTATGCTCTTGTCAAAACTCGACACTAATTCATCTGATTCGTCTGTCGCCTCCTCGTCGCGCTCTTTGATCAGCAACCAGTTTTCTCGGGCATTGTTTTTGTCTTTGCGCATTCGAACCAGCGCCCAGCCACCTTTCATGCGGTCGCCTTTGATACGGAAGTGCAGCTTGCCTTCGGCTATTCCTTTTGCGGGATCATGGAGCGGCTCCCAGATTCCCTGATCCCAGAGCATAACGGTGCCGCCCCCGTATTCCCCCTTTTTGATAGTGCCCTCAAAATCCTTGTAATTGAGCGGGTGGTCTTCGGTGCGCACGGCGAGGCGCTTTTCGGCTGGATCGTTACTCGGTCCTCGTGTGACCGCCCAACTCCACAACACACCGCCCCATTCGAGACGCAGGTCGTAGTGAAGTCGGCTGGCAGCATGCTTTTGAACTAAAAAGACGAGATTGCTGTCGCGCGCTTTCGCGACCTTGCCGGACGGTTCCGGGGTTTTTGAAAAATCACGTTTGCGATTGTAGTCGCTGAGTTTGGTTGAACTGGTTGCCATTCACGATGCCTTCTTTTTGGCGTTTTTTGCGGATGTCTTTTTTGCAGTTCTTGCAGTTCTTGCAGTTTTGCTGGTAGCAGAGGAATTTTTCTTTGCGGTTTTAGCAGGTGTATTCTTGCCGCCGCTACCTGCAAGACTTTTCTTGAGAGCCGCCATCAGATCGAGGACATTGTTACCGGATGGGCGGGGCTCATCCTCTTCGGTATCCACGCGTTTTACTTTCTTGTTCTTCAATTTGGCGTCGAGCAAGGCATGCATCGCTTCACTGTAATGATCCTTATAACTCGATGCATCAAACTTGGAGGTCTTACGTTCGATAAGCGCTGTAGCAACTTCAAGCAGTTCCGTGTCGACTTTCTCATCTTCGATGCTGGCGAAT
>JBBSPQ010000280.1:0-4556 GCA_038258585.1 Pseudomonadales bacterium | reverse complement strand
GCATTTCTATCACTATAGGTTTTCGTAGTTGATACTGCGCGCTCGCGCGTCACTTGAGGCGCTTGTTCACTTGTAGTGTTTTATCACTCTGGCTTGAGCTCTAACCCCGGTCTTCTTAATTTCACTTAGTTCCAGATGTTAACAGGTCTTTCAGTACAGCTAAATTGATCGGTTTGACTGGACTACCTTGATCGCTCTGCACGAGGACTTCAGTTTTAGGCTGTCGCTGCCACACCGCCATCAATAACGCTTTAATCACTAAGTGCCGGTCCATTGTTCGATCCATCGACCAACCAACGATTCTTCGAGAAAATAAATCTAATACTGTAGCGACATATAAAAAGCCTTCATGTGTTCTGACATAAGTAATGTCGCTAACCCATACTTGATTCGGTGCCTCTGGGCTAAATTGACGATTCAAAACGTTATCAGCGACCTTGCCAACCTTACCGCCTTTTATATGACGACGCTTGTAACCTATTTGAGCTTTGAGCCTATGGAATCGCATATTCTTGGCCACCCGATGAACGCTGCAAGACTCGCCTTCATCACGCAGGTCACGATGTATCCATGGGTTGCAATAGGTGCCACCGCTGGCAATGTAAAACTCCTTTATCCGCTTTAGTAATTGCTGATCTTCCATGGCGCGATCAGACACTGGCCTATCTAACCATGCATAATATCCGCTGCGATTGATCTTAAAAACGCGGCACATGGTCTGAACAGGAAACTCAGTTTGATGATCGCGGATAAAGCAGTACTTCACTCGGGGTGGTTGGCAAAGTACTTTGCGGCCTTTTTTAAAATGTCGCGCTCCTCAGTCATACGCTTTAGATCAGACTTGAGCCGAGCATTCTCAGTGGTGAGATCAACCTTGTCGGTAAGTCGTGGGCTCGGTTCGCCAAACTTTTTAAGCCAGGTATACAAACTGAGCGTGGTAACGCCAAGTCTCTGGGCAACATCGGCTACTGAGTAGCCTCGCTCTGTGACCTGTTTGACCGCTTCTATCTTGAACTCTTCAGTATAACGCTTGCCTTTCATAAACACCTCTCGTAGAACTAGATTCTAACGATAATTGGTGTCTAGTAAACTCTGGGAAGTCCACGGCCTGTGCTGGATTTCTGGGAATTAATATAACCTTAATAAATGTCGAGTTACTATATTCCGACAGCTGCTGTTTTTTCAATATGGATCGATACCCTATGGGTACTGCCAATCAAGCATTGCGTCGACTTGCGTCTATCGCTCTCACCCTACTTGCCAGCCCAATTGTGCTGGCTCAAGTGCCTACGGATTGCGTCGACATCAATGCGCCCGCGCTGTCCAGTTTCGACTTTACAGAAGGGATTTCGCGTTGGGGAACGACAGAATCCTTCGATCTAGACTCCACGCATTATCATGTTCGCGACATCGAGATAAACAAACTTCCCATTTTCGACGAGACACATCGTCGGGAGAATAACGCACTTTATCGGTGGATTAACGCTGTACATATCCCGACGCGCACCAAAGTTATTCGAGATCAGTTATTGTTCAAGCAAGGCTCAGAAGTCACCGCACAGATGTTAGCGGAGAACGAACGCATTTTGCGCCAGCAGAAGTACGCATCCGAAGCAAAAGTTAGGGTGCTACGAACCTGCGATCAGGACATAGATCTTGAGGTAGTGACGCGAGAGGTATGGACTCTAGTGCCAGGCCTCTCTTTCCATTCAAGCGGAGGCGACACCTCGTTCGAGATTGGTCTACGTGACTCCAATGCGCTAGGAAGCGGTCAGCGATTTTCTGTCTTTTACACCAAAGACCCCGATCGTAATAGTTACAAACTGGCATTTGAGAATCCCAACATCGGCAGGACTCACAAGGTCATCAAACTTCAGTCAGACAAGAGCACAGATGGCTATCACTATTTGGCCGAGTATGAACTGCCCTTCTACTCCTTGGACTCGCGAGTAGCTTGGAAGTTTGGCTACGAGTCGACCAAAGAGATATTGACGCAATTTCGCTACGGCAAGAAAATGACCGAAGTAGAACGCGTAAAAGAAACCGCCGAAATCTCACGCGGCTTCTCCCAAGGACTTCGCAATGGCAAGACGCAACGCATACTGTTTGGTGTGCGCGAGGAGAAGTCACTCTATGACATTGGCACTAAGCGCGCAGCGCCAGTCACGATGCCACAGGACCATTCTTTGGTGTATCCTTTTCTGCAACTAGAGAGTGTCGAGGACAATTTCGCAGTAGCCTATAACATCAGCAATATTTACCGCACTGAAGACTTGCTGATGGGACGGCGATTTTTACTAAGTGTTGGACTAGACCCCTCTGGCGATGGTCGCGTGATCCTGTCGGGCAAACTAGAAGACACGCTCATCTCACAACCCAAGATTTTGATGCAATGGAATGCCGACTGGTATGGACGCTGGAATCGGTCGACGGATGCGTGGGAAGATGGGCTCGTCAATCTAAACGTCGATTTCCATCGCGGACAGACTGAAAACAGAACACTTTATATGGGCTTTTCTGGCAGCAAGGCCATTAGGCTCAACAGCGCTGAACAATTGACACTGGGCGGTAGCACCGGCCTGCGCGGTTTCGATAGTCACTATCTCAATGGCGATGCGCGTGTCAAATTCACAATTGAAGAACGTCTGTTTAGTAATTATCAGTTCTTACAACTACTTCGTGTCGGCGTCGCGGGTTTCTTCGATGTTGGCAGAGTATATGGAAAACAGACTTGGGGTGCCGGACAAACCTATAAAAACATCGGCGTTGGATTACGCCTCGCGCCAAGCAAGACAGATGAGGGAAGAATCGTTCATATCGACTTAGCCTATCCTATCGGCACGAATGTCCCTGGCGGAAAGTCCGTGCAATTTGTCATTGAGGCTAAGACCTCTTTCTAAGCGCCTCTGGTACAAATGAGGTCGACGCCTGCAAGGCAATTCAGTGTAAATTCCCAGTGCCATTCGGGTCAGAGGTGTTTGATACGTAAGAATCAGCGCTCGAACACTTGAAATTAAACACTATAGTTACGACAACCGAAATATATACCCACGTTCTGAAAAGAGGCGCGCGAGGGGTACGCAGTCCGCTGAGTGATATAGACAATTGATGCGCAACCTACAACTTCTTCAACCCCGGCTTCATGACTTTCCCCATCGCGTTGCGCGGCAACACATCCATCACACGCAATTTTTTGGGAATCTTGTACGGCGACATCCGCGACTCGCACCACGCTTTCAATTCGGGCAATTCGAGTGTCGCTTCCGTCTTCAACACCACAAACGCAGTCACCGCTTCGCCCCATGTATCATCCTCTATGCCAACCACCGCGCATTCAGCAATCTTGTCATGCGTCAGCAACGTGCCTTCAATCTCCAATGCTGAGAGTTTGTAGCCCCCAGACTTGATGATATCCACCGAAGAGCGACCCATAATCCTGAAGTAACCATTCTCACGCACTGCGACGTCACCAGTGCGGAACCAACCATCGTCGAAACTCTCTTCGGTGGCCTGCAGATTGTCCCAGTACTCCAGAAAAACGTTGTCACCACGGATGCGAATCTCGCCGGGTGTGTTTTCTGCCTTGATGATGTTACCTGCATCATCAAACAATTCCGCCTCAACTCCTGGCAACGTAATCCCAACAGCACCAGCTCTGCGTTCACCATCATAAGGATTAGAGAGTCCCATACCGATCTCGGTCATTCCGTAGCGTTCCAGCAAGGTCTGCCCTGTGAGAGTTTGCCATTGCTGATAGAGCTTGACCGGACAGGCAGCAGAGCCGCTGATATTAAGCCGCATGTTTCTGAAACCAGCGCAAATAGACTCACGCTTGGTGGCACCAATACTTTCAAGATGCTGAATAATTTTGACGTAGATCGTCGGCACGGCCATGAAGACGGTGTACTTGCTCTGCTCAACTTCGTTGAGAATTGTCTCCATGTCGAATCGTGCGAACAGCGTCACGCGTGCGCCTGTCCACAGGCCACAGCATAGAACGTTGACAATGCCGTGGATGTGATGCAACGGCAGGAACAAGGGAATGGAGTCGTCGGTTTGCCACGCCCAGGCTTTAACCAAAGTGGTGATCTGCGCGCGGATGTTCTTGTGAGTGCTGACGACGCCTTTCGGTTTGTTGGTGGTGCCGCTGGTGAATAGAATCATGGCGCGGCGTTCCGGTGTCAGAGTCGGCATGGCGATGATCTTGTCTGTCAGGAGGTCGTCTACCGCAACTACCTGCACTTTCAATTCGATACATAGATCCTTCAACGCCGACAAAGCATCTTGTGGTGTCGTCGTGCTGACGATCAAGCGCGTGACCTGCGCGCACGTGAGTGCATGTTCCAGTTCGGGCACGGCAGCGGCGATATTGAGCGGAACAGCAATGCCCCCGGCGCGCCACACGCCGAGCAGCGTGGTGACATAGTCGACACTGGCAGGCATGAAGAACGCAACGCGCTCTTCTTCCAGATCAGACTTGCCATTGAGCAATCCGCTGGCCGCGCTGTCGATGCGTTGATGCAGGGCGGACTAGGTCCAGCGATCAGTGCCCGCAT
>JBBSPQ010000279.1:0-4565 GCA_038258585.1 Pseudomonadales bacterium | reverse complement strand
TGCTCTGCAACTTTGAGCCGAGACTGGAAAGGCAGGTCTTCGATCTGCCTTAAATAACGTTTGGCTGCCGCGACAGCAGCAGGAGACGACCGACGAATACGCCGCAGATATCGCTTGAGTTCAGGCTCAAGTTCCTTGGATGTCACTATGCAATCGACCAGTCCAGCCTGATGCGCCTGCGCCGCTGTTAGCGTTTGTGTACTGAGTGTTAAATATTGAATCTGGGCAAGCGTGAGACGGCGAAGCAAAAATGGGGTAACCATAGCGGGAATCATACCAATCGTCACTTCGGGCAGGCTAAACGATGCGTCATCAGAAGCGAGTGCAATGTCTGCCGCGGCAACAAATCCCAGTCCTCCTCCGAACAGTTTACCTGCCACGACCGCGATTACTGGGATGTCGATGTCACGGAGTAACTCAAGGCAGCGCACATAATGGCGCATAATGTCAAAGCTCGGGGTGCCGGACGAATCAACGAACGAACTCAAGTCAAGTCCCTGTGAAAAAATGGCTCCCTCTGCCCGCAGCACTAATGCTCTACAATCACGCACGTTCCCAACAGCAGTAATGGACTTGTGCAGGGCAGTTAAGCCGGGCGGCGTGAGTGCGTTTCCGGCGCTCGGACGGCACAGTGTAATCGTGGAAATTGGCGCTTTGATGTCGCTCCAGACACCATGTTCAGCTAACTCCATACGTAGTGCCGCCGGTAACGCTCGACCTGATCCAGCACCAGGAGTTTTCGACCGTGATATGCTGCCATAAACCACACTTTCGCTGCGTTGGTTATACCGGGAGAATAGTCAGATTGCTCGATAAATCTTCGCTGTAACTCCTGAAGTAAGTCGAAATCCTCTAGCGTTATCTTTAGGCGGTCTTCAAGCTGCAGATCGAGCGCTAGGCTACGAACAAACCGAACAGCATCCGGACCGATCACGCCCCGATAAAACTCCCCGGAGGAGCCAGACCCGTAGGCGAAAAGTGAAACTGGATCGCCAGCCTGCAAATCATCTGCATAATGGAGCAGGCTCAATAAAGAGATGAAATTGGATGCGCCATACGCTGCCCCAATGCGCTGATTGAACCGTATTCCATCCGCCACTTTGCTAGCAAAGTGGCGGTTTGTTTCTTCGCGGGTGATATCCATCAATTGTCGCAGCAGATGACGATGTGCAAGGTGAGCCATTCCTGGGAACGGCGCGTGATAGATATGCTTCTTGAAATCGATGTCATAATCGACTTGTCCAATCACCTTTTGATAATGGCTATAGACTCCTTCCAATGCCTGCAAATAGGCCAACAGGCTTGTCTGCGCGTCTCCTATTTCGTGATGCGCGGTTGGGCGATAGACATCGGCGACCTCCTGAGTCCAGTAACCAGCTTCCTGTAAATCGAGTGTAAAAATACGAGCTTCCATGCCAATCACCATCGCAACCGCGCAGCCACCACCCACGGCCTCAAAATCCAATTCTGCATCAGGCCGGGTGATATCAGTCGATATCACTAGTGCCTTCTTCCCCGAAGCTAGGGGTGAGGTCGCCCATAATCCAGCGATTTTGAAGGCAGCTGTACCCGAGTAACAGGCATGTTTGACCTCGAAGTTGCGACATTGAGGCGACAGTTCGCATAGGCGCTGCACCCAGGTCGTGATTGGTTTGCCAAAATCCAGGCCGGATTCAGTCCCAACAATCAACAGGCCGATGTCCATCGGATCGATGTGTTTGAACAGCGGTTGCGCAGCATTAACTGCCAAGGTAACCACATCTTCAAAGGGCGGTATGACGGATCGTTGATGGATCATTACCTGTTGTGATATCACGTTGGCATCTTTTCCCCTTCGTACTGCAATTTCGACTGCATCCGCATACAAACGCCCTGCGTAGAGGTTGATTGCCTCAATCCCAAGTGGCATGGATCATCGCTTTCTTTCCTGCGGACGAGCTACGACATTACATTGAGCTCTATCCACTAAGGGATAGGGAGGGAAAATCTTTGCGGAGATATCGTCAACCTCAGCCACCGCTTGTTGAGGTCGCACTCGCAACTTGATAGAGTGTTTCGATGAGCTCATCGATGCTCTTGATGCCAGCCAATTTTGCGGGAGGCACCTTCAATTTGAGATCGCGTGTCGAGCGCGAGACAATTTCGACAACATCCAGGCTCGAAGCTCCTAAATCCTCCAGCGAAGCAGTGGTACGATAATCAGCCTCCTGAAACTCGGTGACTTCGGCCAACGTTTCGATCACATATTTCTTTACAACAGTCTGAATTTGCTCTTTGCTTAACATGCGTTTTTCTCCTCTACACTGAACAGATGATAACGATTTCTCAGGTAAGCCCGTGCTGATCGCGGTGAGCAAATAGGTAGCTAAGGTTATCGGCAAATGTATAGCCGTGATCCAGGGTAACGACTTGCCCGGACAGGGCGTCGAGAAATCCACTGCAAAGGGCGAAGACCGCTTTCCCAGCTTCCTCAGACTGCACAAAGTAGTGACCGTTGCTGTACTTTTCGACGAATGGCACAAAATCGGGACCGAATGTCGCCTCAATTGCGCGTGTCTTCACAGCGGCGACTCGCAACATATTGATTCGTGAGTCCGTTCCTAACAGCTCTACCGCTAAATAACGACAAATGACTTCCATCAGCGATTTCGCCATCGCGACGGCCTCGTACCGAGGATAGAAATGGTCCGGACCGCCGGAAGAAATCCCCACAACGTAGCGCGGGAGATATCCTAACCTGCGCTTGGATTCATGGAGGTAATTAATGAGTGGCCAAGCACTATATTCCAAGCCAGTAAACAGGGCACGCTTGGACATACTATCGAAATCGTTAAATGTCGGTGCAAATGCGACGTTGCTTACAAAAACTTCCAGTGGCAATTGGCCCTCGTGAATATGATTGAAAACGACATGGGTATCATCGTCGTTCCGCGCGTCCGCTTGAATCAGGATAGGTTTTGTTGCATTGACGTTTAGAAACTGACGATAGATCGTCGCTTCATCGTCCGATCCCCATTTGTACGTCAGGTAAAGCTGGGCCCCCATCGCGCCAAAAACCAGGGCCGTGGCGAGTCCGATCCCTGCCGTTCCGCCAGTAATCAAAACCGCTTTTCCGTTGTAGTTATTCAGCACGCTGATTCCTCGCTCCTACAACACAAGATCAAGCCCACCCGTAACATAGATTTCCGCACCGTTGATGAACGATGCTTGCTCGGAGGCCAAAAAGCTGACCACTTGAGTAATTTCGTGAAGCTGACCGAAGCGGCCTTTTGGTCTGGGCATATAATGCTGAATAAATGACTGTGTTGCTCTAGATAGATGGTTGCGAGTCATATCAGTGTCGAAAGCTCCAGCGATGACTGAGTTACTAGTGATATTTTTGGCCCCATATTCCTTTGCGAGGACCTTCGTGAACGCGTTGAGTCCAGCTTTTGCAGCTGCATAGTTGGCACTTCCTACAGGGCAGCTATGCGCGAGGATAGAAGAGATGTTGATAATTCGTCCGAAGTCCGTGCCAATGATAAGAGCAGGCAGAAATGCCCGACATACATAAAATGCTCCCGTCAGGTTGGTGCTTAACACATTGTAGTGACCCCCAAAAGTTGGACACAAAATCGCCTTGGCTTATTTTAGCACCGGCTCTGGCTGGTGTTCCGCCAGTGGGCCTCGAACTCGACAGGCGTGAGATAACCCAGCGCCGAGTGAATGCGTTTGCGAGTGTACACGTCCTCGAGGACGTGTCCGATGCTGCGATAAGCCTCATGGAAATCGGCGTACTCGGCTAAATCCACTTCTTCCTCTTTAATCGTCCGCATCAAGCGCTCAGCATAGCCGTTCTCTTTGGGCTTGCCCACCGCCGCCCTGCTGATCTAGACTTTGTCTTCGGTCAGTATAGTCGGTGCAAGCGTACTGCCAGCCCAAGCTGCTGTGGTGAATCGCTGGGGCGTGAGCGGTCAGCGCACGCCGCAACGCCGTCAGGGTTAACTGGCGATCCAGCGAACGGCTCAGATGCAAGCCACGTACCACTCGTGTGAACACGTCCATGAGGACGGCCAGGTAGACAAAATCCCATTCCAGGCGCACATAGGTGATGTTGGCCACCCACACTTCATCTAGGCGTGACGGCTTCAGGTCGCTGACCAGGTTCGGATAGCGCGGGAAGTCATGCTGGCTGTTGGTCGTGCGCCGCGTGCGTCGTTTCAGCGGTCGCTGCAAGCCCAGCGCTGCCATGAGCCGCTGCACCCGCTTGTGATTGACTGTCCAACCCGCCCGCTTCAGCAGTGCCGTCAGGCGGCGATAGCCATAGGTCGGATACTGCGCCGCCAGTTCCACCAGCGCGGTGCGCAGTTCCCCGTCGGCGGTTTCCGCCGGGCGATGATAGAAACTGCTGCGCGGCAAATCCAAAACAGCACAAATTGTCTTGAGCGGATAGTCGGGCTGAAGCGTCATGGCAAGCTCCCGTTTCTGGAGCGGACTCCAGCCAGCAGCCCGGACGCCTTTTTTGCGATCTCTAATTCCATCGTCAACCGACCGACCAACTGCTCCAACGCGGCGATCCGCTCCTG
>JBBSPQ010000278.1:0-4570 GCA_038258585.1 Pseudomonadales bacterium | reverse complement strand
GAGGCAACCATGAATAGCGATAGTTCCCTACTCAACGGCAGTGCTAATCAGCTCAGGAGAGGCTCCTTCCTCCCGGTAACCCTGCAGGATGGGCTAGTTCCATTGACCGGCGACGGACGCTATGTACCCAATCACTTGGACACAAACGGCGTCGTACATTGGTTCTCTGTGGTTGAAGCCCAAGAAGGGATAAACCCTAATGGAGAGCCTTATCAAATGCGCTATTTCCGGGCAATGGAAGGCTCACGAGGAGAGCTTATCCACGATTCGTATCCAGTGATGCCATTGGCGCGAGAAGATGGTTCACCCGCCCCGCTCCCAACGCTTGAACTCATGCTGGAAGAAGGTGAATTAGAGAACGCTCAGGTGCTTGCCGGCGGCACGGCTCAAATTTATGGGCTACCGGCTTCCGACTTAACGGCTCTACGACCGCTGAATGAATCAGTAGTCACACTAACTAATGCCAATCCGCAGATTGAGCAGTTTCGGAGCGAATTTGCGCAGTCGGCCTATGAACTGCTGGAGCCACTTGATCCCACCGTGAATTACTCTTTCGAGCTTATGGCGGCAGATCCCTGGACGGAAGAACTGACTGCCACCAAGTGGTGGTTTGACGAAAGCCAGCGCATTGAGCATGAAAGTGTGACGCTTGCGACCTACTCAGTGGATTGGCCCGAAGTCGAGAAAGCAATCGAGCACGAACATGCGCTCATTGACTGTGAGACCCTGCATCGAACACATAACGAACAGGGTCTCGAAGCTGCCATGCGCTACGCTGCAAGCATCGCGTTTATTTACGGTGAACTCGAAGGGAGCGGAGCCGACGGACGTCTGTTCCATACTGGCCCCGAAGATCATTTCACGACACACCGCGAAGCTGAACTGAGTACCCCGGAACAAGATCGTTTAGGAGTCGAGCCAGCGGATATTGCCAAGAGGAATCCCGTTGAAGGTTCACTGAAACCAATTGAGTCAGGAAGTTGGGAGGAGTTGCTCCATCACTCCTCCAAAACTGAACCTGAGGCTGAGAATCACTATTGGAACCTTCAGGTGCGTCCCGTAGTGACGGCAGACGGAGCACCACTGGGTCATGCTCTGTTCTGTACAGAATTTCCGCAGCTACCGCCGGACTTCGACGAATACGTTGATGAATATGGCATGGACGACTCCATCTACCCCACCTATGCTCGAACCCTCGAAATGGCCGACTTCACAACCGAGGCGAAAGCGAGAGCTTTTAGTGATGAATTTCGCCAATATCTGGTTCCAGGCGTGATTGACGGCCCCGAACTTGCGCCAGACGTAGCCAGGTTGGAAGGATTGTCAGGCGAATGGGAGTCGATGGATTACGAGGGCATCGTGCGCTCTATGCAGAGACACGATCCCATCGTTCGGGATGTATCCGCATGGCGCGTTCATAACCCTTTTAGTGAACTCGATACCGCTCAATTCCCAACAGGGCAAGATACCGGAAACAGCATGACACCTGAAGCCCATGTGCTGGCGAGTGACGACAACAACATCGAAACGTCCTTTCATGACCTTGATTTCTGATTCAGCAATAACACCTTAAGGTGCAAGTCGTTAGGACGAAACAACAAATCTACCCCCAGACGCTCAGTTGCTTTCGAGTGACTGATTGATGATCGTTTCAAATACGAGGTCAGAATGCCTGAGCAAGACATATCACAACAGGAAGCGGAAGCAATGCTTCATAGAATTTTGGCGGTTGCAACCATCCTTGCCACCCACAAACGGCGGCATCGGAGAGCTATAAAACTGGCAGAAAAGCAGGAGCAAGAAAATACACGGAAAATAACCTCGAAAACACCCACAAAAACACAGAAGTGACTAAACGCGCTATTTTGTAGACATCGGGGCTAAGAGGCATTTGAGGTGGGATATATGTATAGACGTCGGAAGGCCATTACTAAAGCATCTCCCAAAGCTGGCTGGGCTGTATATCTGCGAACGAGCAGCGACGAAAGCCAAAAGCCGGAGTTATCGCGGGCACGTCAGCGCTTCGCGATTGATGCGAATGTATTAGAACGTTCAAAAATTCCTGTTCTCGGGGAATATGTTGATGTGCTCACAGGAAAAACTCCAAATCGAGAAGGCTATCAGCGTCTCCTGGCCGATGCACGCGCAGGAAAATTCTCTCACGTGATCGTTGAGCGGGCAGATCGCTTCGGACGAGACGATACAGAGGCTTTACGTGCAATTGATGAACTGAATAGGTTCGGTGTAGCGGTACGATTCGCCAATTCGCCGGATCTCGATCCAATGGACCCGGATGGCCGGGTTGTTGTTGCTCTATCGTTTACCTTGGCGAGGCGAGAGTCGGCCTTGCTAGGGATTCGGGTCAAAGGCGGTCTGTTAGCAAAGCAAAAGAGCGGTGGCTTTGCGACCTACGCTCCTGACGGTTATTTGAATCTGAGCAAGAGAAGCGATATTGAAAAGAAAAAAGACCTTGGACGATACGAAAACTATATCGGGATCGATACAGAACGCGCACCGATCTGGCGCTATGCCTGGGATTTGTTGCTTGCGGATAAGCTAACGTTGCCCGAAATCGCAGAAGCGCTCCACGCACGAGGATATCGATACCGTACAGGTCGGCCATTCGTCGAAGTCAAAAGTGATGGTACACGCAAACCCAATATCAGCACTCTCTCGAAGATATTTCACAACTGGGCCTACGCCGGCTGGGTGGTCAGTGAATGCAACGACATTCTGCCTAAAACTCTACGTGGAAACTGGGAGCCTTTAGTTGCAACTGAAGAATTTGAGCTTGGCCTCGAAATTCTAGCCCGGAGAAATGAGCATCGAACAGTCCGCCGTACTCAAGACTATCTGCTGGGTGGGCTTCTCTACTACAAGCAACCAAGCAGCAAACTTATCCGTTTAACCGGATCGACGTCTAATGCTAGCCGACCAGGTGGCGGCACACGGTATTATCGACATGCGCGTGCAGGTGGAGTTAGCTTCCCTTGTGGAGTTATCGATCATTTGGTGGCGAAAGAATTCTCTCGTATCCAGGTGAAGCCCGAGCTAGTCCCGATTATCGAGGCAGCTTTTACACGCGACTTACACGCTAATCTTGGAGCAGGAACCACTCAGGATCGTTCTCGGCTTCTGGACGCACTTAAGGCGGTCGATGAGGAAGAGTCACGTACGCTTCGTCTGTATGCTGCCGGTAAAATCACTGACGAGATATGGAATGGTTTATGGGCCGAATGGCAAGATCGACGAAATGTGACTCGGCAAACGATTGACGCTATGTCATTGGAGCAAGAGGTGCATATCGATAATCTTGAAGCGGCTCTCAAAATAATTGCGAGGATTGGAAAGCTGTATAATGGGCTGGAACGCAAAGATCAGAAAGATCTATTGCGGCAAGTGGTTCGTCGTGTTGTCGTCGATGACTGTGGGAAAGTTACACTGGAACTGAAATCCCCATTTGAGTATCTCCGCAACCTTGCTGATGAAGTTCGCTCGGTGAGGAAAAAACTCAAGGGGAATAAGGTGGAAAAGAAAAACGGCGGCCAATTGGCCGCCGTCTCTCCCAGACTCTGTTCGAATCTGATCTCACGAGGTGTGCCTGGAGAGATTCGAACCCCCGACCCTCTGCTCCGTAGGCAGATGCTCTATCCGCTGAGCTACAGGCACGTACTGGTATTTATGATAGCACTGGGACGCGGAGGGGTCAAGACTCATTTAGTCCTTAATTCCAGCCGGAAGCGCAGCCCAGTGACCCTCGGTATCGGGCGGGAAAGCAAGCACGCGCACCACCGCATCCAGGTTGAGCGCGCCATACAGATGCGGAAAACGTATGGCGCTCTCTGGCGCTTCGAGAGGCGGTTCGTAGCGAAGTTCATGGCGAAGTCTGGACGGATCGACCAGCAGCAGCAGCAGGTCGGTTTGTCCCTCGTAAAAGCGATTCGCCGTCCCGATTACCTGATCCGGCAGGGAAAAATGAATAAATCCTTCATGGCGAAGCGAGTCAGGAAGATAGGCGCTCTGTGACTGCGCCTGCTGCCAGGCGTTCTGTGAAACGATGTGCAGGATCATGCTGCTCCCTCTAATCTGACGGTCGATGTATCGACCCAGGCTGTACTATTGCCGACCTTGATTTGCGCCCAAGCGCCCCACTCGGCGTCGGTGATAAAGTAGCACGAAACCGTCTGGCTGATCGTCTGAAGCGGCTCGTTGTTCGCCAGCGTCGGGATATTGCGCAGATCGAAGCCGCCCGTGATCGGCGAGGCCGTACCGCGCAACCAGCGCGGATCGTCCGCTGCGCCGAAGGCCGGGAAGCGGCTGCCCGAACTCTGGTAAGCACGCGCCGAACTGAGCAGAACCGTCATATCGGTATAAGGCAGCGTGAAGGCGCGGCAGGGATGATAGCCGAAATGATTGCCCTGTTTGTCGGTGTAGGGCGTGATGACCTGGAAGGCATAGGCGTAGAGCGTATCGGGCGTCGATGCGCTTTGCGAGATCTGAATCCAGCGTTCCGTGCCGTCCTGCGTGAACAATTGCAGCCGCCAGCGGTCGCGGGCATCGTCCGGTTGAT
>JBBSPQ010000277.1:0-4571 GCA_038258585.1 Pseudomonadales bacterium | reverse complement strand
GGCACAGCTAGATCGCATTGGCCGCATTTTCTGGCGCCTGACCCAGCACCAGCTTGCAGGCCATGCCGAGTTTAGTGACTAAGATCTTCGCTTCACGCTCGCAACCAGTCCCTGTGAGGGTGCACCCACTGGTAGCTACCAGATGATTCAGAAAGGTCGCGAGGTGCCGGAGCATTGCTACACCTATCGTCTTACTCATCCCTTGGAGAAGCGCCAGCACTAGCAGCTCCACCCATCACTTTTTCGGCACCCGTTGGCAATTAGGCTGCGATGAGAAGATCAGCCGCGGCTCGAGAAAAAACCGGAAACTCGCTTTTAATTGAGAAAAACGTCCGCTAAACTCCGATGACTACCAATTTCCGTAGATTTTTCTCAAATAATTCGTTTTCCCGGTTATTTTTCAGATTCCCCGGCCAATTTTCGGATACCACTGCGACCAAACAAGAATAAGACCATGACAAAAGCAAGCTTGGGTTACAGCCACCTGATTCAACACTACAGCCTGCAAGCGCTGCCACTGGACATGGAAGCAAGCGTGGACCCCGCCATTCGAGGACGCGAACTGCGCCCACTGGGTAAGCAAATGCGCCTGCTGGTAGAGCCTAAATATCAACCGGAAGATTCACTGGCCGGCCATCTCCAATTTGCCTTGCGTTACGAGGGAGTCAATCTTCAAGTATTGAGCTTGCTATTCACACAAGAAGGAAGCGCTCGCACAAACCAACTACCGAGCTCCCTTTGCGCATGGCTGCAAAGTAGCCCAGCTTCGCTCTACGCGCGCAGGGCCTGCTTCCTCTACGAATGGCTGACCCAGTCCCCATTACCAATGGAAGACCCTGTGTCTGAGCGCGCGGGCTATATCGCCTTGCTTGATGCCCGCCAGCAATTCGTAATCGAGACGGGCGAAAAGTGCAGCCGCTTCCGCATTCTGAACAATCTGCCGGGAACCCAAGCCTACTGCCCATTAGTGCGCAAAAGTGATTACCTGCAAGGCATGCTGGCCAAAGATTTGCGCAATGTTACCGGACAAACGCTGGCAGAGTACGATGAGGAGATTCTGCGCCGCGCCGCCGCCTGGCTATACCTCAAGGAGACTCGCTCTAGCTTCGAGTTAGAGCGCGAAACCCCTTCGGCCAGCAAAGCGCAGCGGTTTGCCGACCTGCTGCGTGAAGCCGATACGGGAATACCTCTAACAGACGAAAGATTAACCGAGCTGCAGCATGCCGTGCTGGACCCGCGCTTTCACGAATTCACTTGGCGCACAAGCCAGAACTGGCTGGGGGATGACTTGGGTTATCGCCAGAAGGTCGATTTCGTACCACCCCGACCGGAGCATCTTGCAGGCCTGATGGGAGGCTTATTGGCCATGGCCGAAACACAACGCCTAAATAATAATCTAGACCCAGTGGTCGCCGCCGCCTGCATTGCTTTCGGTTTTGTGTTCATACACCCATTCATGGACGGCAATGGCCGCATTCACCGTTACCTCATTCATGATGTGCTGGCAAAAGCAGGCTTCACACCCAAGGGGATTGTGCTGCCGGTGTCCGCGGTGATTCTTACGAATCTGAACCAATACTACGACGCCCTAGAGCATTTTTCCAGGCCACTGAACCAGCGCAGCTCGTACTATCCTGACACACCAGAAGTACCTGCGACAGGCAATGACGCGGTGTTTTTTCGCTACCCAGACCTAACGCGCCAGGCCGAGTTTCTGTACTACGCGCTGGAGCGCACAGTGACGGAAGACCTCCGCCATGAGATTGGTTTTCTGCGGTGCTTTGACCGCGCCAAGCAAGCGCTGAATGCACTGCTGGATTGGCCTGATCACAGTGAGGATTTATTTATTAGAATGGTGCACCACACTCAGTGGAAGCTTTCTGCGAAAAAGCGCAAGAGTCATTTTCTGTGGCTACAAGATAAAGAATTAGAACAGGCCGAGACGCTAGTGCGCGACGCCTTCACAACTTTTTCACAATCCTCGTATGCGACGAAGAGTCGCAAAGAGTGATCTAGAGTTTTTAGCTGTTTTACAACCTCCCGTGAAATCGAGGCAGAACCCGCCATGTCTGAGCGCATTGCAAACAAAGGGATTAATCAATTTTGGTGATTCAAGCGCTCGCAATCGTTCACGCATTTGTTGTGACAACATTTTCGATTCGGATTCTGTTGCGCGACAATCTATCCTCTGCGGCTCGGCTGGCATGGTTTATGTTAATGCTATTTGTGCCCTACGCCGGTGTAGTACTTTACTTACTGTTTGGTGAGATTAGCCTTGGTCGAACGGTTCACCAACGGCATGACGAGATTTTTGCCAAATTGCGCTCGATAGCTCCGGGCACACTGGGCAGCTGTGATCAAAATCTTGAGGGCAATGTAGAGACTGAGTATCAGACTGCATTTCGAGCGGCATCTGTTGATGGTTTTGGAACGACATTGGGAAACATGGCTGAACTGTTACCTGACGCTGCAACCGCTCGGTCTCGATTGATCGAAGACATCGACAATGCAGCAGAGAGCATTCAGTGCCTGTACTATATTTGGTTGGGTGACAATACAGGAAGAAACGTTGCAGAAGCACTGGTGCGAGCGGCCAAGCGAGGGGTTGCCGTATACGCGATGGCTGACGGGCTCGGTTCCCGCAAGTTTATTCGATCGAAGTACTGGCATGAGATGCGCGATGCTGGTGTGAAGTTATCTGTCGCGCTGCCGCTGAAATGGGTTGTTGATACGATCTTGTTCAGCCGGCTGGATTTGCGAAACCATCGAAAAATAACCGTCATCGATAGCTGCATCACTTGGTGCGGAAGTCAGAACTGCGCTGATACCGAGTTTTTAGTAAAGGCGAAGTTTGCGCCATGGGTAGACATCATGTTGCGGCTTGAAGGACCAATAGTCGCTCAGAATCAACTGCTTTTTGCATCGGACTGGCTGCTCAATAATGGCGGGGAAGTCCCTAAGTCTTTTGAGATGAAAGCTGGAGAAATCGAGGGTGGATTTCCAGCTCAGGTTTTCGCAGACGGCCCGACTGACCGTCGTGGAGCGACACCTCAGTTGCTCGCCACGCTATTGACGTTAGCCAGGAGAGAGGTGGTTATTTCAACACCGTACTTCGTGCCTAACTCTACTGTCCGTGACGCAATTTGTGCCGCCGCCATTCGTGGCGTGGATGTAACGATGATTTTCCCCAAGCACAATGATTCTTGGGTCGTAGCTGCTGCTAGCCATGGTTACTACCGTCAAATGCTGGAACACGGCGTTAAGATATTTGAGTTCCGGGAGGGCCTGCTGCATTCCAAGACCTTTACAGTTGATCGCCGCTTGTCATTGGTAGGCTCAACTAACCTTGATTTGCGCAGTTTCGATTTAAATTATGAGAGTGATATCCTGTTGCGCGACGATGATATAACGCAGCGAATTTACGATCGGCAACAGGAGTACGTTGCACAGTCTGATTCGGTGACGCTGAAAGACGTCAATGCATGGACGTATCATCGCCGTATTTGGAACAATGTCGTCGCGACTATCGGCCCCATTCTTTGAACGCACCTAGGGTGAAATTCCTGTAATGGTTAGCTAATAGCAACCGTCTTCTCAGTTTGAATAGATTATTAACAGTCGCATTGTTAGGCACAAATGTCTAAGCTTGAACCAATGATTTGAACCACCACATTAGCTAGTATCTACGAACAACCTTTCCAGAACACAGCCGCAGTCCGTGCTATTCGTGTTCAGGAAAGGTTATTTTCTTCAAACCGCTCACACGTCATTCAGATTAACAATGCTCAGACGGCTCAGGAATGGGGACCCTTGCAGGGTAGTATTGCGATGTTGGCTGGGCTTGGCAGCAACCTGACGTTGGTGTGTTTGAGGGTTCCTAACTCCATATTGAGCTGAACCTGTCGCTGCACTTTGTTGTCCATTAACTGTCATTACTGCGTACCTCCTTGATGAATGAATCTAAAGTGTACAGTCGGCCGGCCATTCCATGTGTTCGTTAGTGCTCATTATCCAAAAGCGCCGACTGTCCAATATCTTTAGCAATATTGGAGCCAGCTTTAAAATTACTTCCAATAATTTTCTCTCGACCGTGCGCCCCCTTTTCTAAAAGACGTCGAAGCCAGCGTGATAATTTATGCGTAAGGCTAAAACGACACGGGGTGACGCGGCAGCTCTCAAGCCAATGAAAATTTTTCCTTCCTTAAAAATTTTTTACTAGTTTAGCTTTCCAGCCTTCGCACCATTCTGATCGTACCGCGCCAAATCAAGGAGGCTGGATATAGATCGGTTACATGACAACTTCCAACAGTTCCCCCACGCCAATGTTAGTAATACACTCACAGACCTTAACAATGAAAACAGGCCATTCAGATGAAGTTACCCGCGTCGCACACTATCCTGAACGTGTTTAACCCCCGAAACGGACTGCTGTCCCTTACGATTGTTATAGCTGTCGCGGCACTATCGCCGGCCAATGCCGCAGCGGCGGACGAACAATACGAGTTGCTGAGAACCGTCAATGTTGTTGACGAACCCCGTCATCGTACCGTCCATCGCGATGGCAATATTCG
>JBBSPQ010000276.1:0-4585 GCA_038258585.1 Pseudomonadales bacterium | reverse complement strand
GCTTCGTTCCAGTTCAGCATCAGCTCGCGCATGCCAGCAGCGCCTATCACATGAGCGGTTTCACCGAGAAAACCGCGATTCTCACCATCGATATGAAGGGTGAGTACGCCTCGATGTTTCTCGGCTACGGTGAGAATGGCCATATCCATAAAATCAAGGAATTCTATGACCCGGATTCGCTCGCTGGCATGTATGGCGCCATAACCGATTATCTTGGTTTTGACATGATCGATGGTGATGCCAAAGTCATGGGCATGGCCACCTATGGCGACCCAGACAAATACGATCTCTCGAGCCTTGCCAGTTTCGATGGCAAGCATTTCAAGGTAAATTCAAAGCTCATTAGCACCGTCGGGCTGCGCCGTTACAAGGAAAAATCCAAAGGCCATTTCTTCAGTAATAAACTGATTCAGTTGCTTGGTCCGCGTCGAGCGGGCGATTTGATTCAGGACCCTTACGTTCATTATGCGGCCAGTATTCAAAAGATCTATGAAGACGCTGCCCTCTCGCTGGTAAGCCACTATCTGGGAGATATCATCAAGCAAACAGGGAAACTGGCGTTTGCGGGCACCGGGGCGTTGAACGTGAAACTCAATCAACGTCTGGCTGCGCTGCCAGGTGTGAAGGAGTTGTTCGTACCGCCATCGCCGGGTGATTCGGGCACGGCAATTGGTGCGGCGGCGTATACGCTTTCCAAGCAGAATGTGCCGATTCATGGTCACAAGAATGCGTTTCTCGGCCCTCGTTATACGACAGATCGCTGCATGCGTGTCTGTGAAAAGCATCGCGACAAACCTATCTGGGAAGTGCTCGAAAATCCTGCTGCAAAGGCAGCTCAACTGCTGGCAGAAGGAAAGCTCGTAGGCTGGTTTCAGGGCCGAATGGAATTTGGATCCCGGTCACTGGGTAATCGCGCCATTCTGGGTAATCCATCAGAATCTGGCATGGTTGAGGCACTTAACAAGAAGATCAAGTTTCGTGAGAACTGGCGCTCGTTCTCTCCCAGTATTCTCGACACGTTGGCGGAAGAATTTTTGCAATCGAAGCACCCTTCTGACTATATGAGTATGACTTTCAACGTTTCGGAAAAATGGAAAGAGCGTTTCCCCGCTGTTGTCTATAAAGACGGAACCACCCGGGCGCACATAGTGACCAAGCGTGCCAATCCTCGCTACTATTCTCTGTTGAAAGAATTCGAGAAAATCAGCGGTGAGGGCATTGTGTTGAATACGTCGCTGAACCGACCAGGCGAAGCCATGATCTGTTCGCCAGAGGATGCGCTCAATCTTTTCTTCGGAAGCGATCTGGAATATCTCATCATGCAGGATATTCTGGTGACCAAGCGGCCAGAAGCGGACTGGGATGTATGATCAGAATGGGTTAGCTGACAAGTGCTGTCAGTTTCCCAGGCGACGATAAATAGCGAACTCTACGTCGCCTTTCGCAGGGAAACGTTGGACCAATACGACTTCCTGAAATTCAATCGCGTGTTCTACCAGTGCATCCACTCCTCGGTCCAGACTCAGCGCAAGCATGGTTCCATATTGCGTGTTACTGATGGTTTCCGAATCAATATAGCGCGACACCTTATCGTAATCCGCTACTAATCCACTTTCGTAAGCAAGATAACTGCTGTTGGTCAGCACGGCAGTGTTCGGTTGAATATTGGCAACCAGCCAGTCGGTGGCATCCTGCACTGATTTCTTGGAATCTCCAAAACTGATGTGCGCATCGATGAAGCAGAACAGAGCCAGAAAAAAAAGCCCATTTTTTACTGCTTTTGCGCGCGGATTCGTTGGTAGTTTCTGCAAAATGTTATCGATGATAAGTGGCACCAGCAACATCAGAGTGGTGCAGAACAACAAAGTGTAACGGGTTGAGATGAATCGCGTTAGCAGAAGAAAAATCAGCAGAATGATAAAAGCAATAAATGCGTACCAGAAAACAGGAAACAGAGTTCGGTTGCGAGTTTCGGAGCTGCCATTGCCGAACCCGTAAAGCATCACCAGTAGAGCGGGGACACCGAACCCCGTGACAAGTTTCAATAGCAGGATGGCACTGAGACCGGCCATTAGAAATAGGGCGATGTATTGACCGGAAAAGTTGGCACCGTATTCGCCAAACACAACGTCACTGATCGGGGATGTGACGCCATTAAGAGAGTCTGCCGCTGCGGTAAGAAAAGGGCGATATGTCTCGATAGCTTCTCTTACGGAGGTCACAATATCGACTTTCATTAAGCTGATAATTGTCACTGCAATCGCCAGAAAAGCAACAGAAATGAGTTCGATCTTGAGCACAGATAAAATACGAGTACGCCTGGTAAGTCGATCGCTAAGCAGAAGCACAAATGGTCCGAACACCAGATAAACGAGAGCTTCTGATCTGAAGGCAGCCGCAGCAGATGTCGCCAGACAGAAGCAGAGTCCATTGAGAAACTGCGGATTCTTATTGAAGCGAACAAGGTGAAGCAAACCAAGAAGAATGAATCCGATGAATGCAATGTCGCGAATCAGAAAATACCGGTATTCGTTGAGTTGCGGGAAAATAAGTACTGTTGCTGCAGCAAGAAGTGCCACACGTCTTGTATTACGAACTTCCAATGCCAAAGAGATGAATGAGTAAACTAGCAACGCAAAGAACAATGCGTTAAGGAGATGCGCCGCAGCGAACAGCTCCAAGCCGGTGATGCGATGGACTGTTCCAATCAGAACTGGGTAGACAGCAGATGGGTAGTAATCGAACGCGGCAGCCAGTCCGTCAGCAAGAAATATATTGGCGACTCTGACGTACGTGAACCCGTCTACGTTGGGCATGGGGTTGGCAAGAACATGCCAGGCCGATAGCAACAGGCTGACAGCAATCGGCATATATCGGACGTCAATCTCTCGACTGGGGCTGTTCATGTTCAATCTCACGACGGTTAAGGCCGTTCTACTTTTTTATAAGGACTCGCCCGTTCACCTTCGGGTTGCGTCTTGAATCGCCTGTGCAGCCAAAGATACTGCTCTGGATGTTCGCGTATAGCTTCTTCTATCACTGCGTTTATACGTCCGGCATCTGTCACTTCGTCGCCAGTAGGATAGTTCTCAAGAGGCAGACTGAAGTCAAGATGATAGCCCGAGTTGTCGGCAGAGCGGTAATGGCTGAAAAAAATGACCGCTGAATCATTGAACGACGCAAAGCGGCTGGTGGCGGTAATGGTGGCGGCCTTTACGCCGAAAAAACCGACGAAGACGGAATGGCGAGGGCCGTAATCCTGATCGGGTGCGTACCATACCGTGTGACCCTGTTGCAGGCGCCGTAAGGCTTGTCTCACATCGCCACGTTCGATGACGGCCCCGTACAAACGTTGTCTGGCACGGAACATAAGAGTCTCGAACAGGGGGTTGTCGTGCGGCCGATATGTAACGTCCATTTTATGGAACAGGCTTAACAGACTGCCGGCAAATTCCAGCGTCGTGAAGTGCGCACAGACCAATAGGACACCTTTGCTTGATTCCGCCGCGGCCTTGAGGTTGTCCAGCCCACTGAGGGTCACGCGGCCCCGAAAATCTTCGGGACGACGGCACCATGCCATCGCGACTTCCATCACACCTATACCGTTGGAAATGAACGTAGCCCTGACCAGCTTCTCCTGTTCAACTTTTGAGAGTTCGGGAAAGCAAAGCCTGATATTGATCCGACAGATGCGAAGACGTTCGGACGCAAACTTGTAACTGAGCCAGCCAATCACTTGTCCCATGCGGATCTGTGCGGCGAAGGGCCACTGCGCGGCCAGCCAAATTATGACGAAACCGAGCCATGTCGGCCAGTAACGCGGCGCGAGGAAATCGGTCAGGTTATCGGATTTTCTGGATTTCTTACTCACAGGGTACCGCTTGGAAGAGTGTGTCTAGTGTGGCTTAAGTGTCGGGTCTGGCAAAGACTGCGAGCGATTGTAGCAAACCTTTGCTGGTGTGGTGTCGTCAATCGATTTCATAGCCCCCTATGGTATGATCGCGGCCTCATTTAAGGACTTTCAGGACCGTGTATGAAACTGGATATGCCCCCCTTTCAGCAAGCGCGCTTACTCGTGGTTGGCGACGTCATGCTGGACCGCTACTGGCATGGCAAGGCGACCCGAATCTCGCCTGAAGCTCCGGTTCCCGTCGTGCGTGTCGGCAATCGCGAAGACAGACCTGGCGGAGCAGGGAATGTCGCGCTGAACATTGCTGCTTTGGGTGCGGCCGCCTCACTGGTCGGCATTGTTGGCGAGGACGAAGCGGGTCAGGAATTGCAGTCGCGTCTTGAAGCTGCTGGCGTCTTATGTGATTTCGCTGTTTCAGGACATGCCCCCACAATTACCAAGCTGCGAGTGGTCGCTCAGCACCAGCAGTTAATCAGACTCGATTTTGAGCAGGAGTTTGGAGCCGAGGAAATCAATTCGTTACAGGGGCGAACCCAAGCGCTGCTGCAAGGTACTCACGTACTAGTGCTGTCTGACTATAACAAGGGTGCGTTGCACGAGACGCAGAGTTTGATCGCGGCGGCGCGGGCGCAGCGGATCCCGGTTGTGGCAGATCCCAAGGGCAGCGACTTCGGC
>JBBSPQ010000275.1:0-4588 GCA_038258585.1 Pseudomonadales bacterium | reverse complement strand
TGACTGATTCCGAAGGACGCATTACGATGGTGAATTCTCAGATTGAAATCCTATTCGGGTACAGCCGAGATGAACTTATCGGCAAGTCTATCGATATGTTAGTTCCCAATCGTTTTCGTAAACTACATCCCAAAGTGCGCAACAGTTACTATCGCAAGCCTATCTCTCGATCCATGGGGAAAGGTCGAGACTTGAACGCTCTACACAAAAATGGCAAAGAGTTCCCAGTTGAGATTGGATTGAACCCATTGCACACCGACATGGGCATGATGATTCTGGCTTCGGTAGTAGATATCACCGAACGCAAACAACAAGAAGAAAAATTACAATCCGCACTCAAGGAAAAGGAAATTCTCTTATCTGAGATTCATCACCGCGTAAAGAACAACTTACAGATAATTGATAGCCTTTTAGGAATTCAGTCGGAGAAGGTGACCGGAGAGATAGCAGTAGCAGCATTCCAAGAGAGTCAGAATCGCGTACGGTCCATCGCTATGATTCACCAGATTTTGTATGAATCGCAGGATTTTTCGAAGGTAGACATCGCTGGTGTAATCACCAGTCTCGTTGACAATTTAATTCAATCTTACGGTGTCGATCCTAGGCAGATCGCGATAGATCTGGATTTGGCCAATGTGCACTTGCCAATCGATAAGGGCATTCCTCTGGGCTTAATCGTCAACGAGTTAGTGACCAATACGCTAAAGTATGCGTTTCCGAAAAACCGACGCGGAAAAATGTCAATCGGTATTCACCAATCTGCTGTAAATGAAATGACCCTTATAGTCGAAGACAATGGAGTAGGTATCGACCCAAGCTTTAAGATGGAAGACTCCAAATCCATGGGATTGCAACTGGTGCAAACACTCGCCGATCAACTCAATGGGACTCTGACAATACAACGCAGCAATCCCTCACGTTTCCATATCGTGTTTCCGGAAAGTTCAGACTAGGCTCAACAGCCAAACCGGCGGTTTATAAGGGCCCAATCCGCCTGCCATTAATTGGGCTTTAGCGGTAAACTCAGTTGTAGACGACATCGCGCACGATTGCACGCATGTCGCTGACACCACGTCGAAACGCATCCACTCGAACGCGCTCATCATTGCCGTGCACGCCTGTGGCCTCGCCTGCTTCTGTAATGATTGGATCAAAGCCGTAACTCACAATGCCTTTATCACGAGTGAAGTGGCTGTCGGTGAAACCCGTGCTGACCGATGGCAGTACTCGCGACCCAGGATGAAGCTCACGGGTGACTTTCTCAATGGACTCAAACAGCTGTGATTTGGTGTCGGAAATCGCGGACGTGAATGCCATGATGACGTCCACTTTTACGCCAGTTCCTTCCACCAGACTCGTCAAACTGGCAATGAACTCTTCTGCCGGTCTGTCGGGAAGAATCCTGCAATCCAGTTCTGCCCAGGCTTCCGGCGGCACAACATTGATCTTGCTTGACCCTTCCATTCGAGTGATAGAACAGGCATCCCGTAACAACGCATGCCAACCCGAACTCTCTTCTTGAATACTGCGCAGAAACTCCGGATCCTGAATGGCCAGGCCCATATTGCCGAACGCCACTCCCCAATCATCGTTGCGTCCCACTGCAAGGCCTTTGAAGTAAGCGTCTACAGGTGGAATGACGCGAGGAGGAAATGGATTTTCCCGCAGAATGCTCAAGGCGTCCACGATGCGGGTAACCGAACTGGTCGTACGGGGCGAGGAACCATGCCCAGGCACATCCACCGCCGTCAGGCGCAGCCAGACCGGCACTTTCTGAGTAACCTCCACTCCAAACACAACTTCATTTGCCGTCCTACTGCCACTCCCCCCTTCATTCAGTAACAAACCAGCGCCATCGAATACCTCGGGATGGTTCTCTATCAGCCAGCCCGCTCCGAAGGCGCCACCTGCCTCTTCATCAGCCGTGGCGACAAAAACAACGTCACGATTCAAGGGCAGCCCGGCTCGATGTAAACTCAAAAATGCGGCGAGATGGGAGATGCCGGTGCCCTTCATGTCTCGCGCGCCACGCCCCAGAATATAGCCATCGCGCAATTCGCCTGACAATGGATCCGTGGTCCAGTACTCCAAGTCTGCCGGCACGACATCGGTATGCTGCAACAGAATAAGGGCAGGCTGATCGCCGCCTTTCAGACGCGCCCAAATGTTGCCTCTTCCTGGCGCACTCTCTCCGGTTTCATACTCAATGCCTTCAGCGTCGAAGATGCGGGAATAGAACTCCACTGCGCGGTATTCATTGCCAGGAGGATTGACCGTGTCGACCTTGAGGTATTCCTGCAACCATGCAACCGCTTCGTCTTCTATAGACTGGTTGCGCGATTGGGAGGCTGATTGAGCAAAACAAGGTGAGGTAGTGAAACAGGCAATAGCCAGTAGAAAGGCGATTCTCATCAAAGGGCTCCTCAAAGTATCGTAACTATTGCCGTTGAGAGTTTCCTATCACCGCCTCAATGTCAATACCCAATCACACAGGGTGACAGGTAGCCCTGTACTACTCAGGAGTGTAATGCGAGGTTTGATTTCTACCACCGTGCTTAGAGTGGTAAAGCGCCTTGTCCGTAAACTCCAACCATTCCTGTTCTGATGCCAGGTCGTCGTTGTACTCACAGATGCCGATACTCACAGTAAACTGCATAATATCGTCTTCATGCGCTACCTTGAGGCTGGCCAGACCTATCCGTAAACGCTCAGCAAACACAGAGGCCTGAGCAGTGCTTGTATCGGGCAGAATGACGACAAATTCCTCACCACCAAATCGGCCTGAGATATCAGTTTCACGCTGGGTCTGTAGCAGAAAATCTGCCAACGCGCAAATCACGGCATCACCAGCCGGATGTCCATAAGTATCATTGACAGATTTGAAGTGGTCGATATCAAACATCAGAAGCGACGACTGTCGCCCGTTTCGTGAACAACGCCGAAACTCCGTCGTCAGCGATTCTTCCCAGTGCCCACGATTGTTAAGACCGGTAAGTCGATCTGTTCTGCTCAACTTCTCCAGTGATGAATTCGCAGACTCCAGCTCCAGTTTATGTACTGCTATGTCTGTAACATCGTTAATCAGAATACATATTTGGGAGACTTTATTGTTGATTCCTGTAAGAGGAATCAGAGTGACATTCTGGTACATAAGTTCCGTTTTTCCCGTCAACGGCCGACTACTCTTGAAATTAAACAACCTCGGCTTTTGCTCCCATGTCGAATAGGCGCGACATTGCAACTTGAACACAGAATCTATTTTCCTTTTCAGCCATTTCTGCGGTAACTCGGGAAACAGAGTAAAGAGATTACCCCCGCGCGCTTCGCTGGTTCGGATACCACTGTGATTCTCCATGAAACTGTTCCACAGCTGCACCTCGTGGCGTTCGTTTATTAGGATCAAGCCGACATCCACTGTCTGCAGCAACTGCATCATCAAATGCAGTGAAGCCATTTCCGAATCTTCGGAAAACAGATCGACTGGAATTGCAGGCATAGTCATTACAGAAGCTCCAATCTCGTAAGCAGTCGCTCTATCGAATCGTTGGTAATCAACAGTACCAGATGGCATTGAATCTTTCCTTCCAGCATCTGATAGTTTATTTCAACGGCAACCACCTGATCACGCTCAACCTGAGTACCCAGCAATTCCTGCAAAGACTGAGTACGCCCCAGCATAACGGGGAAACTATGATTCAGATCGAGATCAAGCTGCGCACTCATTCCTTGCAAACAGGCCCCTGTTAACAGCCCAGACAAATCAATTAGTACCGCAAGTTCCTGTTGGACAGGGTCGCCGGACTCTTCCTGCAATTGGGCTATCAGTGGAGGGAAGCTGCTTTTGCCCACTATGAGTATTGCTTCGCCCGCTACATCACCGCCACTAAACCCGTGAGAGACTCCGGTAAGTTCGTGGTCGTTACGACAGGCAAGACGATTCGTAAGCTCTCCGTAAGGACATACATGCACTATGGGGACAGGCAACTGAATGAAAGTGTCGAGCTGTTCTGCCAGACGACCACCCGCCTGACCCATAGCAACGTTCACAACTTCCTGCAATGCCTCGCTGAAGGTAGCGTTGTCACCGCTGTCTGGCAGCACGGATTCTATATTTTCGTTGATTCCCGGCGTTTGACTGACAATTCCAAAGCGTACCAACACATCACGAATTTTTTCGTTGCTCACTGGTTTTTTCACAAAATCCAGCGCACCTTTGCTCATCACATGTTTGTAGGCTTCCGGCTGGACGTCGCCTGATACAACCATCACCATCGTGGGCAAATCTTCGAAACGAATCGCGTCCAATACCTCATAACCGTTCATCACGGGCATGTTCAGATCTAGGAACATTACGTCGGCCTTGCCTGCCCTGATGGCCTCAATAGCCTCAACACCATTGCACGCAAAGCTGAGTTCAATATCCCAATCAACGGGTAATGAACGAGCCATTTGTTTGCGTGCAAGACTGGAGTCGTCGCAGATTAAAACAGGTATTGTCATGTAGTTAGCTGTCGGCAGAATGAACTTCAAGTGTAGGTCATAAGCGTTCCGTCGCAAAGAGGACTCATCAGCTTATTCACCCAAATGG
>JBBSPQ010000274.1:0-4590 GCA_038258585.1 Pseudomonadales bacterium | reverse complement strand
CATAGCGAATGCGCGGGTCAACCACAATCAGCAGAATATCCGACAACATGGTCCCCAATAAGGTAAGTATGCCGAGCATCATCACAATGCTACCTGCCATAAACATATCCTGACTCAACAGCGCGCGGAACAACAGTGGCCCGGTCGTTGGCAAACTTAAGACAATGGCGACAATGGTTTCACCGGAAATAATGGCAGGCAGTTGCCAGCCAATCGTGCTGACGAGTGGGTTGATGGCGAGGCGTACAGGGTACTTAAAGAGCAGTTGATTTTCGCCTACGCCGCGCGCCCGTGCGGTGATTACATACTGCTTGCCCAATTCGTCTAACAAGGTCGCGCGCATCACGCGCATAATGCCTGCCGTTCCTGCCGTGCCGATGACAAGAATCGGCACCCAAAGATGCTGGAGCAAATCCCACACCTTTGCCATGCTCCACGGCAACAACGCATACTCTTGAGAGAACAGCCCGCCAACACTGATTCCAAAGTACTTAAAAAAGAGGAACATTAGCAGTAGCGCCAGCAGAAAGTTGGGCGTCGCTAAGCCGGCAAAGCCGACAAATGTAAAGAAATAGTCGCCAACGCTATATTGATGCGTCGCCGTATAGATGCCAAGGGGCACTGCGATCAAATACGTCACGAGCAGCGTCAATAAGGAGAGCATAATGGTGTAAGGCAAACGCTCGCGCAACAGTTCCACCACGGGTCGGTTCCATTCAAACGAGCGGCCCATGTCGCCCTGCAGAAAGTTTCCCAGCCAGCGAGCATATTGTTCCACCGGCCCTGCATCCAAACCATATTGAGCGCGCAAAGCCTCAATGTCGGAACGGTTTACGACGCTCCCCTGGGCCTCCAACGCGGCAACATAGCTATTTAGGAAGTCGCCTGGTGGCAACTGAATGATGACAAAGACCACCACAGTCAGAATCCAGAAGGTGACAAAGGTATATAGAAGTCGCCGCACAATATATTCAGTCATAAACTCATCCTCGTCATGGACCGGCGTAGCAGCTATTTCTTTTCCGCTACTACGCCGGTTTGTAACCTGACTTTCTGCCTTACTCAGACTGCCTTCATCAGACCCGACTTAATCAGAGAAGAGGTTCGTCACCCTTTATTCGGCGATATACCACTGCGCAGGCAAGAAGGGTGCATAGAAATTGGTGTCGGACCCCCACCACACATCGTCTCTCGGTACATTGTGTAAGCGGTTGCTGATGAGGACAGGTACGGGCCCTAAGCCCACGGTTCCGATCATATGGGCGTTTTCGGCCATCCATTGATAATATTGACCACCTAATTCGATAAATTCCGGTGAATCTGGCAAGGTCTGCTGCCACCGGTCGAACAACTCCTGTTGGTCCTTAATTTCCTGTGGGGGTTCAATTCCTTCTTCACCGTCCGTTGCATACCAGGTAGCCCACATCGGAGCCCAACGCTGTTGAGATGGATTCTTAAAAGCAAACCACAGCGGATCGCCACGCCCAAACAGACCTGCGCGGTCGAGATGCCATGTTGGGATAATCATCTCGTTGGCGAGATTGCGCTGTGAGTATAGGGTACCCTCCGTGATGCGACAGATGCCCTCTAGACCGATCTCCGCCCACTGGCTGACAACCAGTTCGCAAATCTCGATTTTCGGACCCTCCAGCGAACCGATCTCGATTAACAAGCTCAATCGCTCACCGTTGTCAGTTCGCAAACGGAAGCCATCTGAGTCCTTTTCCGTCAATCCAAGACCGTCTAAAATCTCATTCGCCTGTACTGGATCATGGTCAATAAACATCGTCTCCCACTCAGGCTTGAAGAACGAGTTGTATGGCAGGGGGAGTGCAGGGAAAGGGCGTCCCAAACCGAAGAGAACTGTCTCGTTGATTGCCTCGCGGTCAATACCAAGCGACATCGCCGTTCGGAACTCCAGACTGTTAAACAATTCGTTCAGCAGTTCATCTGGTGTGTTGTGATTGGGCATCAGTGCAAATTCAGATGTACGCAGGCTACTTACCGTCATGACTTCGTACTTACCCTGTTCGCTGTTCTGCCGTAATACCGGCATTTCTGCCAACGACAGGTACCAGCCTTCGAAGTCCAACTCGCCAGAAGATGCCTTCAAGATCTGTACTTCCTTATTACCGGTCACTGATACATCAATGCGGTCGATGTAGGGCAGTTGATTGCCTGCGGTGTCAACCTGGAAGAAATAGGGGTTACGTACGACCACGGCGCGGTCGGCGGTCAACTGCTCTGGCATCCATGCCCAAATCGTTGGACGCTCAATTTCCATGTTGCCAATTGGATTTGCATGGGCCAAGAATGCTTGGGCCCAGCCTTCGAAGCCCTCTTCTTCGGCCAGTTTGTCGGCGTCAGGATTGTAGTCGATATGCCACTTCTCAAGATAGTGCTTGGGCATGAAGAAGGATGGATCCGTCGAGAGCGCGCTGCGCCCTAAAAGGTCCATGACCGTCGGATATGGCACAGCAAAGCTGATCTCCAGTACCGTGTCACTGACCTTTGTGAAGACTGCTGGTTCGCCACCTGGTGCCCAGAAGTTATTAAAGGCGGGTGTCAGTTCTTTGTTGCGGCTAACATCGTCATAGCGGAAGATAATGTCGTCTACTGTGAAGGGATGCCCGTCGGACCATTTGTGTCCCTCGCGCAGTTCAATGCGCAACGTCTTGAGATCATCCGAAAACTCATAAGATTTGGCCATATCGGGCAGTGGTTGCGTGTTACGGAAGTTATAGCGGAATAAACCAAACTCACGCAGACGGGTGAAGTTACTCAGGTTAGTTTCCACGACGGCAAAGCGCATCGTTCCACCATAAGTGCCGATTTCATTCACCGGCTCGACAACCAAGGGTTCTGACGGAAGCCGTTCCTCAACGGGTGGCAGGTCGAGATCGTCAAGCATTGGCGCTTGCGCAAATTGGCTCGGCACCTCTAAAGGTGCAGCAGCCTCCTCCGCAGGCGCTTCAGTTGCCTCGGCTTCAGTTTCTGCGGCTTCGGCTGCCGCAGGCTGCTCTGCTGCGGGGGCTTCTGTGGCTGCGGCTTCGGGTGCCGGTGATGACTCCGCGCCTCCACCACAAGCGGATAACATTCCCGCTATCAACAATATAAAAAGTGCCCATGACCATCGTGCAATACCAACAGATGTTCTTCGCCGTCTACTTTCAGACTTCTGCATCATTTCCTCCTGTTGTGCTCATTGAGTCTTACATGGGTTCTACATAAAAAATTACAACTAGGTGTCTTGTTAAGCTAGATTTTGCATGTTCTGTAGGGACCATCCCTCTGTGGTGACCCACACTGAGGGATGGCTGGCATGGGAGCGCAGCCACTACATAGTTTGTGAAAATTCAATTTAACTAACCGCTAAATGTCGTTGCAAGCACAGCAGCACTTTCACGCCTCTTAATCCTTGTGCTAGCACCCACAAGATTCTCGAATCACTAATTCTGCTGGCAAGACCATTCGGCTTGGTGCGGCTTCGCGATGAGCAATACGGTCCAAAAGACGGCGCGCAGCCGTTTCTCCCAAACGCCGTGGATGAATTGCCACGGTTGTCAAGGCAGGTTGCCAGAGCGAAGCTTCGGCAATATCATCGGAACCGATCACCCCGAAGTCCTTACCCGGAGCAAGGCCAACGCTTTGCAATCCTAGCATCACGCCAATTGCCACGATATCGTTGTAACAGAGTGCAGCGGTCGGTGGTTGCTCCAGTGCCAGGAGTTCGACAATGGCCTGGCGTCCGCCATTACGCGTCACGGGAGAGTGAATTAGCAGCCGCTTGTCCAAAGCAATCACCGAACGCTTCAAGGCTGCTTCATACCCCAACTGGCGTTCATATCTCGCCGATGATTCCGGAGACCCGCCAACAAAAGCAATGCGAGTGTGCCCATGAGCCAGCAGATGCGCTACCCCTCTTTCAGCCCCTGCCGCGTAGTCTGCTCCTACATAGTCCACCTCCAAATCCGCAAGATTACGCACGATCAGCACGACGGGAATGAGTTGCGCCACCCGCGCCACCGAATCGGGTGACGTTCCGCGCGCGGGACAAAGCAGAATGCCATCCACCCCATGCTCCTGCATCGCTGCTAAGAAGCGATCCTGTTTGGCAATTGTGTCCGTTGTGCTGCCCAAAACACCTACATAATTCTCTTGATCCAATTGCGCCTCAATGCCAGAGGCCAACTCGGCAAAAAACGGATTTGTAAGGTCGGTAATGATCAACCCTACTGCATCGGATCGCTGCGTACGCAGACTGGCTGCACCGCGATTGTAGATATAACCTAAGCGCTGGAAAGATTCATGTACCCGCTGACGCGTCTGCTCTGCGACAAGGGGACTGTTGCGCAGCACCAGCGAAACAGTGGAGCGTGAGACTCCGGCGTCATGGGCTACATCAAGGAGCGTTACCCGAGCTCGTGTACTGTTATTTCTCAAAACCATTTCATTGCGTCCTGCTCATTTCTGGCGGCGAGCCAGAAAATTACTAATACGTTGGCGCGTATTTTGACTGGCGATAGCGCGCGCCGATGCTTCTGCTTCGGACGCGATGGCAGAGTCAACGGCTTCGGCATAAGAGGTCTG
>JBBSPQ010000273.1:0-4600 GCA_038258585.1 Pseudomonadales bacterium | reverse complement strand
TGTGCGCACACCGACATCGTAAATACCAAACGCACTCAGCTCTGGCGCATCATGCCGAATGACATCTATCCGATTGCCTTGCGCAGCTGCATTTATTGCCGTAGTCATTATCAGTATTGCAAATCCTGTTCGTGAGCGTCTCATATTATGACTCCAGTGAAGCATCATCCTCCCTATGCTGTCAGGGGTGTCTGACTGACGTAAAACACAGGGAGGAATCTAACATGGAAACGTCAAGACTTAACAGGCATTCCTTGACCGACTGCCTCGATCAGTTCCGGGCTGTGCAAAAACGCCATCATCTCGTTCTGCGTCAACCAGCCTTCAAGTGCACCGGGGGAAACCATTCGTTCCGCTTTTGCACGCGCAAGAATCAAGTCGGGTTCAAATGCTGCATTGTGACTGAATTCAGAATTAAGTTGACCGCAATGCCAAGCACGCAACTCGTCGTCACCAAGAAGTGTCAACAGGGGTGACTCTTCAGGAGACTCACGAGACATTTCCGCTTTTTGCATCACCGTGCGAATGATTTCCGGCGGTTTCTTTTCCTCCGGCGTACGCAGGATGCCAAGCGCTTTCAGCATTTTTCCGGGGCCACGCTTGCCGCTTATCCATGACAGCACTGCGGACAACATCAGACCTGCAGTCACCGGCAGCATCCAGAAAAATAGATCGGGGTGCAGATACCAAGTCAAGCATGCCGTCGCAACACCGGTGACCATGTGCCAACGGTGTAGACGCAATGCAGCCAGAAGAGTAATCGATCCATCATTGCGTCGCTGGGGCTTCCAGCCACTATCTCCCCCCGTGAGAATCTCGCGCACCATCTGACTCTGCGCCAGCATCATGACCGGCGCCACGAGTGCAGAAAGCACTATTTCAACGGCAACGCTCAGGGTGACGAGGATCGGTCCGCCGTATCGAATGCAGCGCATCGGATTGAGAATCGCACTCGCCCAAGCCAGCACTTTTGGCAACAGCACAATCGCCATCGAGACGATGAACAATTCGATGGCGCGGGCCGAGTCAAACACTGGCCAGGTAGGAAAGAGCGAGGGCTGGGTAAAATACTCCGGCCGGGTAAAATTAGCCTGCACGGCCATGATCAGACCCACACTCAACAGCATCAGCCAGAACAGTGCGCTGGCATAGGCCATGATGCCCGACATAATGTGAATTCGACTGGTGAAGGCAATGCCGCGCGCGAACAGAAATCGAACGTGCTGCATGTTGCCCTGACACCAACGTCGATCTCGTACCAACACATCGCTGACTGATGGTGGCGCCTCTTCATAGGTGCCATACAGATCGGTGTCAAATCGCACGCCCCAGCCTGCCCGACGCAACAACGCTGCTTCGATAAAATCGTGACTGATGACGTGACCACCAAACGGTGCTTTGCCCTTAAGCACAGGAAGGTGTGCAGCAGAGGCGAAAGCAGCGGTGCGGATAATCGCATTGTGGCCCCAGAAATTACTGCCCACACCATGCCAGGCGCTCAGACCATTCCCAAAGATCGGCCCATAGAGTCGATTGGCAAATTGTTGCAGACGTCCATACAAGCTCTCAGCCATGACGATGGATGGCAGTGTCTGTAACAAGCCCAGGCCGGGATCCGCCTCCAACCGTCGCGCCATTTCGATCATCGTCTCCGAGGTCATGATGCTGTCGGCATCCAACACCAGCATCGCGTCGTAGGCGCCGCCCCATCTCATGACCCAATCGGAAATGTTGCCGGCTTTACGCTCGCTATTATGGCGACGCTGACGGTAGTAAACGGGACATTTGTTGCTGCTTGCTCTGATGAGCGGAGCAAACGCATGTTCCTCACGAATCCATGCCACTGCATTATTGGTATCACTCAGAATGAAGAAGGCGAAGGAGTCAGGCATTTTCTCCTGCAGCTCCTCCGTCATCGCTGCGATAGCGGCAGCCACCCTACCAGGGTCTTCGTTATAAACCGGCACTAGAACGGCAGTGCGGATGCCCGGTGCCCTATCATGAATATCCCGACGCCCGAACAGATCGCGTTTGAGGATCAACAGAAACCCAAGCACCGCCTGACAACCCGCAAAACTGATCCAGATGAAGTTGAGTGAAAACAACACCAGAAATACCCATTGCAGGATAGTGATTTTGCCAGTCATAACCGCATACATCTCGCTGACGCCGTACCAAGACACGGCTCCGGTGCCGACCACCAGCAGCAGACGCGCAATGAAAGTACCGAAGCGACTGCGAGAATGTGTGCGCGAAGGATTTCCAGGCGCATGCAGCGCCTGACGAGGCATCGCCAGCCTATGCTCCGGAGGCAATGCTAACAACGGTGAGCTGGGTGCATATTCAGCGTGCAAGCCAGCGGAAAAGCCAGGTTTCTCCAAGAACTGCTCCTTGATACTTGGGTTGAACTCGAATCTCACTCATGCGCGCGCCCGCAGGATCGAAGGCAACGAACACACGGAAACCATTTTTGCCATGAGGCTGAACGACAGCTTCCACCAAGGTCGCGGCGCCGAAAGAAGTGTCTATGACGATTTGTTTAATAGCCTCCAAATTAATTTCGTCGGGCAGACCCACGTAGTCGATCACCATTTCTGGAAAAGGAGTTCCGAGCTTCAGACCGAAGGCGCTACGGGTGACGCGGCAAATCGTTGCTGGCAACGGGGTGTCGTTGGGCCAGCTCAATTGATAGGCAAAACTGTGAGGTATATTAGGCTGGAGTGGAGTTTGTGGGCGCCAGTAGGCAACGATGTTGTCATTAGCTTCGGATGGAGTCGGTATCTCGACCAACACCACATGGCCTTCGCCCCAATCACCACGAGGTGCGACCCAAGCCGACGGTCTATCCTGATACGCCACCGGGATGTCCTCGAAACTCTCGAGTGTACGATCCCGCTGAGCCAGACCAAACCCTTTCGGACCCCGGTCGACAAAGGAGCTTACCTGTAGATCAAGCGGGTTATTGAGAGGGCGCCAAAGAGACTCGCTCTGCCCAGTCAACATTGTTAGACCGACCGAGTCATGCACCGCGCGGCGATAGTCGGGACGATCGGATTTATCCAACTCGCCGAACAAATACATGGACGTGAGACATCCCAAGCCGACATGACTCAGCTCCTCTCGTGCAAATAACGTTGCCTCGATGTCCATTCGCGTGGGATCGCCGGGATAGATGCCAAATCGGTAGGCACCGGTAACACGGCGACTGTCCAGCAACGCATGAACAACAATGCTCTCTGCGCGTGACGACGGGCGCTCTATCCAGAATTCACGGAAATCGGGAAACTCCTCACCTGTAGGCTCCGCAACATCGATAGCGAGACCACGGGCAGACAATCCATATTGCTGTTTATGCGAGACGGCTCGAAAATAACTGGCGCCTTGAAACACGACAAATTCTTCCTGATTGCCTTCCTTGTTGATTGGATAGTGCAAGCGGAACCCCGCCACTTGTCCAAGAGAAGACAGCAGCCCCAGAATTTCGACGTTACGCGCAAGTTCTGCCCTGCTTTCCAGAGCTCTGCCCCGCAGACGGAATGTGGTGTTATCGATTGGCACAGCGAACGCTTCTCCGCTTTCGACAATAGAAATCTTCACGCCTCGTGTATAAAGATTGCCTGGCGCGAACATCTCGATAGAGAAGCGCGTCGGCGTGCCGCCCCAGATTGCAGCGTCCTTGCGGTACTCGATGCGCTGGTATTCGTCGTAGTCCAGAGTCAATAGCCCTTCAGGAACTCCTTCGAGCGGTGTATAGGGACGAGTAGCCAGATCGCGGGCAGCATTTAGAACAACATCTCTGGTAAACGTCGACCCCTGCGCGACTACGGAGGGCGCAAATGCTAACGCCCCTGCTGCCGCACTCATGCGAACCAGAAATTCACGCCTGTTGAGAGAAGAGAAACTCATGATCTGTAATACACCACAAAAGTAGAAAACAGCTTTGATTATACGGTCAAAATTCTGCATTCAATCGCCCGCAAAGGCATATAACTGGGCTTATGTGCGCCAATTCACACCTGTTTCCAGACATTGCGATAGGGATTACACGTGGCACCGAAAAAGACAATTAATCTCCTGATTCGTTCCGCGGGATAACGGAGATTTCGTTTAGACAATTGTGCTGCCAGCGCCTAACCTGAAGACCTTTCCTACACCTTCACCGAACCGTTATCTGAATGACTGCTTGTTCTTCACAGAAGGCAATCAACCTGATGTCATCACAGAAGCATTTCTGGAATTACCAGACAGATACAAGGTAGAGCTGGATCGGTTGATAGCTCCTCTCGCCAATGAACGCGCTCGCTACTATGCCCTGCGCAGCTGGATGTTCACCCGCTTTGAAGATTACGATTTTGATGTTACGGAAACCGTGAATAGTGGCGAGCTGGCAACGCGACGAAAGATCAATTGTCTGTCTTTCTCGGCCATATTTGTTGCGGCCGCTCGCTATGCCAATATTCCAGCGAGCTTTCAACTTGTGTTCGCACCACCGTATTGGGATTCTGAGAACGGCACCTGGATCAACAATCAGCACATCAACGTGACTGGGCTGATTCCAAAAGCCTATTCAGAAGAAGGCGGTCGTTTTGACGCAACGGGT
>JBBSPQ010000272.1:0-4603 GCA_038258585.1 Pseudomonadales bacterium | reverse complement strand
TCATATTCAAGTTCGGCGCCGCTACGATACTGCCCGACAATCGCAGTCAAATTATTCTGTGCAGCAAGAGGGCTCTCTTCCAACGCTTCGAGAAACGCATCGAAGTCACCGTATTTACCAACTTCCAGCGCAGCAACGATCGCCTCTCCCTGCTGTTTGTTGATGCTCGCAAAACTCACGGGCATTGTAGCTAATGCAACACAGGACATAAGTGCAAGAACGCAGAATCTGAACGAGGAACGACGAACACCCATTTTGATACTCCTGAATTTTTTGACACTATCGATTGTAAAGTTCAGTTCAAATTACGACAACAACGACAGCTTGTCGACCACAATAGCGAAGGTGCGTTCCAATGCCCCTCGATTTTCCTGTACTAATTCCTGCCCGGCCCGGCCCATCGCGGAGCGTTTGTCGGCGTTACGAAATGCGTCGATCACGGCATCGGCCAATGCTCTCTCGTCGGCGACTGTCTGTAGTGCCCCCGCCTCCTCCAATTGTTCGCATATCGTCTGGAAATTGAACTGTGAAGGGCCAACAAATACAGGTAGTCCCAATGCGGCCGGTTCCAGGATATTGTGACAACCCGTGTCGACCAGACTACCACCCACAAAGGCGACATCACTGACGCTATAGTAAGTCAGCATCTCTCCCATCGTATCGCCCAGCAGTACATTCGTGAGCGCGCTGACAGATGTCCCATCACTGCGCTTCACAACCGTAAGCCCCCGGTCGACACACAACTTGGCAACTCCGCTGAATCTTTCCGGGTGACGTGGCACCAGCAGTAGCAGCAAATCCGGAATCTCGCCCAGACATCGTTTGAATGCGGTGAGAACTTTTTCTTCCTCACCATCACGGGTGCTCGCTCCAATCCACACTGGCCGATCACCTTCAATCAATGCTTGCAGTTGCCCCTGTTTATCGGCAAGTGATTCGGGCAGCTCTATCTCAAATTTAATGCTGCCAGTAATACAAAGCTGATCTTCCGTGACTCCTAGGCGCCGAAACCGATCGGCGTCGTTATGTGCCTGCACGGCAATACAATCGATCTGTGCCAACATCGGCTTTCCTAGCTTGGGGAATTTTTCATAACCGCGAGCAGATTTTTCAGACAAACGTGCATTAGCAACTATCACTCGCGCCTTGCTTGCCTTGGTGTAGTGAATGATGTTCGGCCAGAGCTCGGTTTCCATGATCACCAACGCCTGAGGTCTGAAGCTGCGCAGGAAATTCTTTACTGCCCAAGGGTGATCGTAGGGAGCATAGACGTGGCACACATCGTCGCCAAACATGTCTCTGACTCTTTCGGACCCGGTGGGGGTCATGGTGGTAACCACTATTGGCAATCCGGGATAGGCGGTGCGTAACTTGCGAATCAACGGTGCGGCAGCAATAGTCTCGCCCACTGATACAGCGTGCACCCAAAGCCACTTTCCTTGAGCCATTTGCTGCTCTTCGCTGAGCCTGATTATTCCGAAGCGTTCGGCCCAACGGCGGGCGTAAGCCGGCGCTTTCAGAGAGCGCCACAGCAGCCGCACAATGATCAGCGGCAAGATGAGCGTAAAGAGGATGTTGTAGGTGAGTCTGTTCAAGGCTCTGCTAATACTCGCTGGGCAACAACCCGTGGTCAATGCCTGTGATGATCCGGCGATCCTGATCTGGACGACGGAGCATGCTAACATTGCCGCCTTCGTTAACGCCATTCGAGTAGGTATGAATGACCCGCAAGCTCTCCTGTGACATCGTAATCCTTGGCGGCGGCATCGCTGGCCTGTGGCTGATGAATCGACTCCAACAGGAAGGATTTGATGCCGTATTGCTGGAGAAATCCACCTTGGGGGGCGGCCAGACTATTGCCTCGCAGGGCATTGTCCATGGCGGACTCAAGTATGCATTGAACGGTGCACTAAGCCCCGCAAGTAGTGCGATCGCAGAGATGCCTGACCACTGGCGCCGCTGCTTGCAGGGCGAAGGCGATGTGGATCTGCGCGGTTGTAAGGTGCTCGCGCCGCATTACTACATGTGGTCGGGCGGTGGTTACCGCTCGCGCCTGAAGTCGTTTCTAGGCAGCAAGGCCCTGCGCGGTCGCATCGACACACTCAATTCGTCCGCTTACCCTGAGTTCTTTCAGAATCAAAAAATAGCCGGTGCTTTGTATCAACTGACAGATTTCGTAGTGGATACTCCCTCATTGATTGAACACCTGGCAGCTCCGCACCGAGACAGGATTTTTCAGGTAGACCTCGCCAAAATGAGCCTGCCAACCAATCCTGAAGGTGGTCTTGAATGTATTCAGCTGGAATAGTCCGGCGGTCCAATAACATTACAGGCTCAGCGCTATCTTCTCTGTGCTGGCGAAGGCAATGGTGAGCTGCTCACCCGAATAGGAGTCGAACAACCTGCCATGCAAGTGCGCCCTCTCCATATGATAGCTCTGCACATCCAGTACCCTCACCCGGTTTATCTGCATTGCATCGGCGACAGCTTCGGAATGACACCGAAACTGACAATCACCTCCCATCCGTGTGACGAAGGCGGCTGGATTTGGTATGTCGGCGGTGAGATTGCCGAGACCGGCATAAAGCGCGATGCGGCCGAGCAACAGGCAGAAGCACGTCAACAACTCGCCGAGCTATTTCCATGGGTGGACTTCGACAGCGCCCGCAGCGGGAGTTTCTTCATCAATCGTGCAGAGCCAAAATTGCCGAATCTGCAACGACCTGATACGGCCTATCTCAATGCCAGTAACAACTTGATTGTGACTTGGCCGACCAAGCTGACGCTCACACCTAATCTCGGCGATAGCGTTAGCGAAGAGTTGCAGCGTCAGCAGATCGTGCCGCAGCAGGTTTTGAGCTCTGAAGGGACCGCAAAGGCAGGACTCGCCGAAGAATTCCAATGTCCACCAATTGCCGCACCGCGCTGGCAGGAGATGTTCTCTTGACTCACGCGACCACTCTGCAACACAACAGTCTGGGGCAGACGGGTATTTCGGTCTCGGCCATTGGCTTGGGTACAGTCAAGATTGGTCGCAACGAAGGAGTAAAGTATCCGTCCGGATTCGAACTGCCCGACGACAAAACGGTCCTGAACCTGCTCAATCTGTGCGCCGAGATGGGCGTGAATCTCATCGATACAGCGCCAGCTTATGGGTCCAGCGAAGAAAGGCTTGGGCTGTTACTCCCAAAACTGACTGCGCGGCGGCAAAACTGGGTGATCTGCTCCAAGGTAGGCGAGGAGTTCGAGGGTGGCAAGTCGCGCTTCGACTTCAGCGCGCGCCATGTTCGCCACAGCATCGAGCGCAGCCTCAAACGTCTGGGAACTGAATATCTGGATATCGTGTTGATACATTCGGACGGTCGTGACGAAGAAATCATCACGAATACCGACTGCTTGGAAGTGTTGCAACGGTGCCGCGATGCCGGACTGATAAGGGCCTTTGGCATGTCCACCAAGACGGTTGAGGGCGGCAAACTTGCACTAAAGGAATCCGACCTTGCGATGGTGACTTATAACGCGTCAGCCACCGCAGACTCGGAAGTTATTGATTTAGCTACCAAGATGAATAAGGGAATCCTGATAAAGAAGGCCCTTAACAGTGGGCATTCTTTACAACACCCTCAGACAGACTCCAATGCCCTGCCAAGCGGACATGACCCCGTTCGGGCCAGTATGGAATTCATCTTTGCTCGCCCCGGTATCTGCTCCATCATTGTTGGCAGCATCAACCCGGACCATCTCCGTCAAAACATACAGACGGCTATAGACGTTTCGTCTAATGCAGCAGCGCGCAGAACTCACACAGACTGTACAGATTCAACGGATCGTTGAATCTTGCCATAGCGCCGACATTGCCGAACAGTTGGCGCCAAGCCCCGAAGGCATTTGCTACCACCGGCCCATTACTCCCGATTGCCCCTTCTGCCACCTGCCGCGATACTACACGCGTGACCGAGTCGATTGACCTGACACTGACGTTGTTCATCACCTGTTGCAGCAATTGTTCTGCCGGTGTCAACGGTTTCTCGATGTATCTAAGTTGGTAATCACTCACTTTAGCCAAACGAGCGGCTGCAATAACAGCATCTGGCAAGTCGCCAAGGTTGTCCACCAAACCATACTCCAGTGCTCGACTTCCACTCCAGACCTGGCCCTGCCCAACGGTGTCAACTTCCTCCACCGTCATGTCCCTCCCTTGGGCGACAATATTCAAAAAGCGGCGGTAACCGTCTTCGACACTGGCCTGAAACACAGTTGCCATCGCTTCTGTCATCCCTGAGAACGTATCAGCACGGGTCAGCGGAGTGGTGCTAACGCCGTCGGTGTGGACGCCAACTTTGGTCAGCGTTTCCTCAAGCGTGGGCACCATGCCGAATATCCCAATTGATCCGGTAATAGTGACAGGCGAAGCCCATATCTCATCCGCATTGGCAGAAATCCAATAACCGCCTGAGGCGGCCACCCCACTCATGGACACGACCAGAGGTTTCCCCGCAGCCTGAAGCCGATCCAGTTCTTCGCGAATCAGTTCCGAGGCTAGAGCAGAGCCGCCCGGCGAATCGAGGCGCAGAACAACCGCCTTTATACTGTCGTCAGTTCG
>JBBSPQ010000271.1:0-4614 GCA_038258585.1 Pseudomonadales bacterium | reverse complement strand
TGTTTTCGCCTATGGGATTGCGATCGCCGAAGTAGCGCCGTGCAAATGACTCGCTTACCGCCATGCTACTCGGATCGATGAGGGCGGTGTCGATATCGCCATAGATCACGTCATGGGAAAGTATCTTGAGCACCGCGTTATCCGCAGAGAAGAGATTGTCCCAGTAGTAACCCTGGTTGCTATTGTCACGCAATAAATATCGCGGGGATGGCATCGCCTGAAAGCGCCCGGCCAGCTCGATTTCAGGATATTGCTCCAGCATCAACGGGCCCGCTTGGGTCGACGTGACTGCAGCTAGATCAACATTACCGTTGAGTCCGAACTCATTGACGAGGCGATAGGCCCTGTCAACGTTCACATGGTGTCGGTCATAGCTGAGCTGGTGATAAAGATACAGCCCCAGCACCAGACAGCAGGCGATGCCAATCGACAGGCCCGCGATATTGATCAGGCTGTAAGATTTCTCTTTTAGCAAGGTGCGCAAACCGGTACGCACGTATGTACCCAGCATCAACTGACTAGACGGCCCACTAGACATAGGACACCTCGCGCAGCTCAGCGCTGTTGTGTTCCATCATTACCTGACCATCGAGCATGCGGATGATTCGCTTTCCCACCGCAGCATGTTCAGGGGAGTGAGTGACCATCACAATGGTGGTGCCCTCGGTATTAAGTTGCAGCAGCATCTTCATGACTTCGTCGCCATGTTCGCTATCCAGATTACCTGTTGGCTCGTCGGCGAGGATTAGTCTGGGCCGATTGACCAGTGCGCGTGCAACGGCAACCCGCTGCTGCTGTCCGCCGGAAAGCTGCTGCGGAAAATGACGCATGCGATGTGACATGTTCATTTTCTCTAACACGGCCTCCACTCGTTGTCTGCGCTCTGCCGCTGGGGTCTTGGTATAAATAAGCGGCAGCTCGACGTTTTCGTATACGCTGAGCTCGTCGATCAGGTTGAAGCTCTGAAATATGAAGCCGATGTTTTCTTTACGCAGGTCTGCGCGCTGGCGTTCGCCGAAGCGGCTGATGTCCTGATCAAGGAAGAAAAACCTGCCATCGTCGGGATTGTCGATAAGTCCAATGATATTGAGCAGGGTTGATTTACCGCATCCCGACGGACCCATAATTGAGACGAATTCCCCTTCGGCTACTTCGATGTTGACGCCACCAAGAGCGGTGGTTTCAACCTCTTCCGTTCTAAAACGTTTCGCCATGTTCTGAGTTCTTATGATCATGTCCCTGTCTCCGATTGGGTGAGTCTGATGCGGATTAATTTTTGATGTTGGCGCAAATCCGCTTTGCAAGCCGGTGTAGCAATGGCTGTGCCAAAAATAAAAATCAGTGATAACAGTGCATTACTGATTTTTTTTGGCAGGAGCGTGAGGAATTTCGCCAATTTTTGGTTTTCCTGCCAAAGGTATTCCTGGCAGTGATGAGTCGAACGGGAGGACAAAATAGTTTACGGAAGGTACGAACATGGCTGCTGACCTTGCTCCTGCACGACTTCCTGTCTATCCTCGTGGTTCTGACTTTCCAGGGGGTATAACGATGGTATTCGACAGCGGTAATTTCATGTTCAAAAGTGTTCTCACGCTTGGCACACTGATAACTCTTGGCGCCTGTTCCGGCGAACAAGAAAGAGCGCCGGAGTCGGTTGAACCTGCTGCACAGGAAGTGGCCGTCGAAACACCGCGCGAAATAGGCGCTGCGGATATTGTCGATGCGGAAGACAACAACGCCGAGTGGTTGACTCATGGACGCACCTACGCCGAAGATCGTTATAGTCCACTTGCTCGGATCAATCGTGATTCAGTGAAGGATCTGGGGGTTGCCTGGTCGTTTGAGCTGGACACCAACCGCGGGCAGGAAGCGACGCCACTGGTTATCGACGGCACGATTTATTTCACGTCGGCGTGGAGCAAGGCTTTCGCTCTTGATGCGCGAACGGGTGAGGAGAAATGGCGCTTTGATCCGCAGGTGCCGGGGCGCTATGGCGTCAATGCGTGTTGCGATGTAGTCAATAGAGGTTTGGCTGCCTGGGGTGACAAGGTGTTTCTGGGCACGATCGACGGTCGTCTGATTGCCTTGGAGAGGGACAGCGGACAAGTGGCTTGGACTGCCGAGACTGCCGATCCTGAGCAACGCTATACGATTACAGGGGCACCACGGGTAATCGATGGTCGAGTGATCATAGGCAATGGTGGCGCAGAGCTTGGTGTGCGCGGATACATTTCTGCTTACGACGCCGAGACAGGTGAGATGCTGTGGCGCTTCTACACTGTGCCGGGAAATCCGGCCGACGGGTTTGAGAGCGACGCGCTGGAGATGGCTGCAGAGACGTGGGCCGGAGAGTGGTGGACGCTCGGTGGTGGCGGGACCGCGTGGGATTCAATGGCCTATGATCCAGAGTTGAATTTACTCTATATCGGTGTTGGCAACGGAAGTCCATGGAATCACGAAATCCGCTCGGACGGCGTCGGTGATAATTTATTCCTTTCGTCCATCGTGGCCATACATCCGGATACCGGCGAGTACGTCTGGCACTTTCAAACGACACCTGGCGAATCTTGGGATTACACGGCTACTCAGCACATCATGCTTGCGGATATCGATATCGGCGGGCGAATGCGCAAAGTATTAATGCAAGCACCCAAGAACGGGTTCTTTTATGTGATTGATAGAGCCACTGGTGAATTCATTTCCGGCAATAACTATGTGGAAGTGAACTGGGCCTCGGGTCTCGACTCTGTGACTGGTCGACCTATCGAAACTGAAAATGCCCGTTATAAGCAAGAACCTTCGGTAGTGATACCTGGCCCTCTGGGTGGTCATAACTGGTACCCCATGTCGCGCGATCCTAAAACGGGATACGTCTACATCCCTACTCAGAACACTTCGTATCAATATGCCAATTCCGGCTCGATGGAAAAGCAAGATGTAGGCTGGAATTTGGGACAGGATCCAAATCCAGGCGCGCCTTCCAATCCACAGGAGCTGGCACGTGTGGCCGCGATGTCACCTTCAAGTCTGATCGCATGGAATCCTGTCACTCAGAGTCCTGCTTGGCGAGTCGATTATCCGGTCTATGGTAACAGTGGTACCTTGGCGACTGGTGGCGGGCTGGTGTTTCAAGGCTCCGCCGATGGCACATTCCACGCCTATGGCACAGACAATGGTGAGCAATACTGGTCGCAAGAAGTCGGCGACGCCATTCTAGGGGGACCTGTTACCTATGAGCTGGATGGAGAGCAGTATGTTCTTGCGCTGGCCGGTCAAGGTGGGGCGATTGCGCTTACGATGGGGCTGGCGTCTGGCAATCATCCACGTTATCTCAACGGCCGTTTGATCGCCTTCAAACTGGGAGCGAGCACGCCATTATCAGCGGCAAATCCGATAGCACCGATGCCACTCGATATCACCGCTACCACGACGCGCGGCAACGCAGTGGAAGGTGCGCAACTCTACGGCAATTTCTGCTCAACCTGCCATGGCCCTGTTGCCTTGAGTGCGGGCTCAATTCCAGATCTGCGCTATTCGGCCACACTACTCAATCAGGACGCCTTCCTTAGTATTGTCCTGGACGGATTGCTAGCTGACCGTGGCATGGTAGGGTTCTCAGCAGACATCGGCGCGCAACAAGTTGAGAACATACGTGCATACCTGTTGCAACTCGCGGACGCAGTGCAGTAAATAATTTTGTTCGATCCGTAGGAGCCAGCCTGCCAGTGAATGATTCAAATTGAATCATAGATCCCGTCCGTTGTCGGCAAGCTTCTACAGAAGAGACATTGTTGGCAATCCCAGAATCTACAAATTCCATCGTCTTGCACTTACCAAGGTGGTGGGCGGCTGCCGCCCACCACCGTTCGAAGCCACCTGGTTGAATATAACAATCTCTTAGCGAATGCCACCACACCAGCTGTTATATGACTATTCTAACCTGTTGAATACATAAGAATTTAAAAATTGGCCCAAACCTTGCTCAACCCACTTCGGTTAGCAAAGTTGAGTGCTGCTCATCTGCGAAATAAAAATTGCGCAGATGACAGCACATTTTTTATAACAGCTGACCTCTGACCTAAATCGGAGAAAAATAAGAATCATGTTAAAAAATTACGTGATCATCGCCTTCCGAAATCTCTCCTCTCACCGACTATTTTCATTCATTAATATCCTGGGCCTGGCAATCGGCATTGCCTGTGTCATGCTAATTACTCTTTTCGTGGTCAGCGAGTCTGGTTACGACAGCCAATGGATCAACGCCGATCGCACCTATCGCGTGATGCGAAACTTCAACCCGCCCAATGGCGGCACACCGCTATTTCTGGCGACCAATGCGCCTCCCGTCGGCCCGCTGCTGCAGCGTGATTATCCGCAGTTCGAGCACGTAGTCAGAATCATGGATAACACGCCGATCGTCTCATTGCCTAACAGTCCTGACTCGTATTACGAACCGGGCTTTTACTTCGTCGATTCCGATATCTTCTCGATCTTCAACGTGCGACTTATAGAAGGCGATCCCCAAGCACTGTTCGATGGCCCGCTTCAAATCGTGGTGACCGAATCTTTTGCTCGCAAATATTTTGGAAATTCGTCCGCTCTAGGTCAAACATT
>JBBSPQ010000270.1:0-4615 GCA_038258585.1 Pseudomonadales bacterium | reverse complement strand
CCAAGCTTGGTGGCAGCGTCATTTCCAAGCTTTAACTGCTTCACGGAGTTAACCAATGCTTGGCTACGGCCTGGGTCTGCGCAGCGTTCATTACGACTATGTCCTGACCCACAAACCAGCAGTTGACTGGTTTGAACTAATTACTGAAAACTACATTGCTCCGGGCGGTCGTCCGCGAGCAATCCTGCGCGAGATCCGCAAAGATTACCCTGTCGTATTGCACGGACTGTCCTTCAACATCGGCACCGATGATCCGCTCGACACCGCCTATCTCGACCAACTTAAAGACCTAATTGTTGAAGCGGAACCGGAGTGGATTTCTGACCATATCTGCTGGACAGGCGTGCAGGGATTCACATCCCACGATCTGCTCCCCATCTCTTACACCGAAGAAAATCTTGCCCGCTGTTCAGAAAAGGTCAACCGTATTCAGGATTACCTGCAACGGAAAATCGTGCTGGAAAATCCATCGGTCTATGTAGGTTTTCGCTCCAGCCAGATGAGCGAACCCGAGTTCATCAACGCGTTGGTCCGCAACACCGGCTGCGAGATTCTGCTCGACATCAACAATGTCTATGTCAGCGGTTTCAACATGGGCTTCGATCCCTATGTTTACGTGGACACACTGATACCCGAAGCCATCAGGCAGTACCATCTGGCCGGGCACACTAATAATGTCACACACATCATCGACACTCACGATCATCCCGTCTGTGACGATGTATGGGACCTTTACAGCCATGCCTGCCAACGTTTCGGCCCCGTCGCAACATTGCTGGAGCGGGACGATCATATCCCCGAGTTCCCCGTGCTAATGAGTGAGCTTGGTCATGCCAGGGCAGTGCAGGAAGCGGTGACCAATCCTGCGGCAAGGACTACCGCCCAGCGCATGGCCAGCGGCCGCCCGACATGAACTGGGACCAGGAACAGGCACAGTTCTGGGACTGGATCAGTCATCCCCGCGACCTGAACGAAGATACAAAAAACATTGAGTCAATGCTTGCCCCGCACAGCCGCCTTTCGCAAGCAGAGGCACTGTCCATTTACAACAATGCTTATCACCAACGTCTTGTCGAAGTGTCCAGTGCGCTGTTTCCCATACTGTTCAACACATTGGGCAGAGAACTCTATACGCAGCTGTGGATTGGTTACATGGGGAGATATCCTCCCCGCAACGGCCCGATTCACCGCATAGGTGAATCATTGCTCGTCTATGTAAGAGCGCATGAACAGTTTCGTGACCTGCCCGCGGTCGCCGACATTGTGGAATTGGAGAGCCTGTTGATTACTCTGTTCGACAAGGTCGATGAGATTCCCTACACCTTGACCGATCTGCAGTCGTTGCCACAAGAGGACTGGCCAACCACTCGCTGGCAGGCTAAACAGGACTGGGCGCTGATGTGCAGCCGTTTCGATCTTGAGGATTATTGGCGCAAAATGCAGGAATTCATGGGGAGTGGAGCAGAACCGGGCTCCGCCGAATTCGGTTTGCAGAGAACCACCTCTGCTTGGGCCGAAGGACTTCCGAATCAACTGGTGTATCGCAAACAGCATCGTATGCAATTTCAGTCAATCAGCCCCGAACTGGCGGTATTCCTGACGGCTGTCCAGAATGGTGAAAATTTTGCGGATATTTGCTCTAAGCTTGCTGTCGAGTTCCCCGCACAGGAAACGCCGTCCTTGAGTCTCAACCTGCTTCTGAAAACGCTTGAACTGGAATTGTTGTCCGCTTAATGATATCTTTGCCAGCCCTTGTTTTTACATTTGTAAACTCCTGATATTTCAACAAATACTAGAGTTTTTACCGCCAGAAAATGTGCACACTGGCAGTCTTGATACCTGCATTTTTAAGGCGTAATTCGTGTCTCACATTCCCCGACTCCTAAAACTCGTCAACACTGCAGCCCGCTACGGACTGGATACGGTCGCACCACAGATCAAACCAGCCGGATTCGCCTATGCGCTGTTTGCTCTGTGGAGCCTGCCGTGGCGATTCCACCCCGCCCGCCGCCTTCCCCCAGAAACACGATTGCGTCTTGCTCTGGAAGAATTGGGACCGATCTATATCAAGTTTGGACAATTGCTCTCCACTCGTCGGGATTTTCTGCCACTGGAAATAGCAGACGAACTGCAATCGCTGCAGGATCGCGTGCCAGGCTTCAGCACCCCTACGATTCAGACACTGGTCGAAGAGGCGCTTGGTCAGCCATGGCAGAACTTCTTCAGCGAGCTGAGCACCCAAGCTCTAGCATCTGCATCTGTTGCGCAGGTGCACAGCGCACGCCTGCTTAACGGCGACGATGTGGTAGTGAAGGTCATCCGCCCGGGCATCGAAAAAACTATCATCGAAGATATTCAGCTACTGAAGTGGATTGCGCGGTTGACGGAAAAGCATATGCCGGAAGGCAAAAGGCTGCGCCCGCGTGAAGTGGTGAATGACTACGAAAAAATCATTCTGGATGAGTTAAACCTGCTCTCGGAAGGCGCCAACGCCACCCAGTTACGTCGCAACTTTGAGCACTCGCCCAAACTGTATGTCCCCAAGGTTTACTGGGATCTGTCTCGCAGCAATCTGCTGGTCATGGAGCGCATCTACGGCACCCCAGTCGCCGACATCGCCAGCCTGCAGGCACAGGGCGTGGACCTGAAAAAGCTGGCCGAGACCGGCGTGGAGATATTCTTCACCCAAGTGTTCACTCACAGCTTCTTCCACGCTGACATGCACCCTGGCAACATCTTCGTCGCTAAACACAGTCCCGAAAATCCGCAATATATCGCCATCGATTGCGCCATCATCGGTTCCCTCAGTCGCAACGATCAGCAGTACCTGGCCCGCAATCTATTGGCAATCTTCAAGCGTGATTATCGCAAGGTGGCGGAGCTTCATGTTGAATGCGGATGGGTGCCCAAGAGCACCCGCGTACATGAATTCGAGGCGGCGATGCGCGCCGTTTGCGAACCCGTATTCGAGAAGCCGCTGAAGGACCTCTCCTTCGGCTACTTGTTGGTGCAGCTATTCCGCACCGCCGGCCGTTTTAACATGGAAGTTCAACCATCACTGGTGCTGTTGCAGAAGACGCTCTTGAACGTGGAAGGATTGGGCAGACAGCTCTACCCGGAGCTGGACCTGTGGACCACCGCACTGCCATTCCTCGAAGACTGGAACCGGCGCCGCATGCGTCCGCGGACGCTGTATAACGCGTTGAAAGAGAATGTGCCTGACTGGATCGAGCAGCTTCCCTACTTGCCGCAACTGATGATCGACACCTTGACGCAATCGAAGCAACTCACCGCTATCAACGCGTCTCTGCAAGATCGTCTCTTGCTGGACGAGATGCACCGTCATGATGCACGCAGAGGACGAAAATGGGCCGGACTAGTACTCCTCGTTGTAGCCACTATCGGACTGATTCCGTCAGTGTCCACGATGCTGCCTGATCTGCCGCTGGCCAGCGTAGTTCTGGGCGCAGGGGCAGTTTACCTTTTGTGTTTTAAGCGCTGACATAGCATACTAGCGCGCATGAAAGTTGCATCAGAATCAGTATCGACCACCACCTGGCTGGATCAGGTGAAATGGAGCAGTGACGGACTGGTTCCAGTCATTACTCAGGATTTTCAAACGTCACGAGTACTGACTCACGCGTGGCTGAACCGCGAAGCTCTAGCGCTTGCTGTCACCGAAGGTCGGGCGATTTACTGGTCTCGCTCGCGACAAAAATTGTGGCGCAAAGGTGAGGAATCCGGACACGTCCAGAAACTTCACGACGTGCTGCTGGACTGCGATGGCGACACTGTCTGTTATCTGGTTGAACAGATCGGCGGCATAGCCTGCCACACAGGTCGCGAGAGTTGCTTCTATCGCAAACTTATTGATGATACTTGGCAGACAACCGATCCGGTGTTAAAGAATCCTGATGAGATTTACGCCGCGCAACAGGCAACAGAATGAGCGACATACTGATTAAACTCGGGGAAATACTGGAACAACGCAAGCTCGCACAATCTGACGAGTCCTACGTTGCCGGTCTCCATAAGAAAGGATTAAACAAAATTCTGGAAAAGGTGGGCGAAGAAGCCACGGAGACCATAATCGCAGCCAAGGACGTTTGCAGTACCGGTGATCGTGAAGCACTGGTTAAAGAAACTGCGGATTTGTGGTTTCACACGCTGGTCATGCTCAGTCATCTGGACATGGGGCCTGAGCAGGTACTGGAAGAACTGAGAAAAAGATTCAATATATCGGGTCTAGTTGAGAAAGCGTCTCGCACAAACGCCAATTAACACCCTGGCAGCGAATGAGACGTCCGAAATTAAGACAACAGACTCTAAACGGAAAAACCGGAGGCAGTAATGGGATTTGGCGGAATAGGTATTTGGCAATTGATCATCATTCTGGTGATTGTAGTGATGTTGTTTGGCACGAAGAAGCTGCGCAATCTGGGCTCTGATCTGGGTGGCGCATTGAAAGGCTTCAAGACTGCCATGAAGGATGAAGACGGCAAGCCAATTGAAGGCGACGACGATTCGGTTACCAAGGTGAACAACACCACGACAATGAATTCCGAGAAGGTGAACGACAAGGACTGATTACAGTTCTTGTCTCCCCACTTCAACT
>JBBSPQ010000269.1:0-4619 GCA_038258585.1 Pseudomonadales bacterium | reverse complement strand
GCCATGGATGGCGCGGTCCGAGCCCTACCCGGACGTACGTGTGGGCGTCTCCAGCCAACTCCACCTCACAGCTGTGGCTCGGCAATGACACGACAATCCCAGTTTTTTTTGCTTGCCTGTAAGGTCCCACCATAAATCCAAGTTCTGGCACCCCTCTTGCTATATCCCCTGTACGAACGCCGAAAGCCCTGAATATCGCCTGATAGCGGCAAATATTCACCTCCAGGCGGCAAACCAGCGACAGACAATTGCCACTGTCCTGAAATGAACAGAAACGGGAAAACGAGCAACCAACATGGTCAGCGCAGTCGAAAGTCCAAGCGTCTATACCGACCTCTCAGGTCTGAACTCCATATCGCAACTGGGGCGTGAAAACACCCCTGCCGCGATGATGCAGGTCGCCAAACAATTCGAATCCGTGTTTCTCAACATGATGATCAAATCCATGCGCGACAGCACCAAGTCGTTTTCCGAGGGCAACTACCTGCACAGCAACGAAATGGATTTTCACCAACAGAACTATGACAACCAACTCAGCCTGCATCTGAGCGAAAGCTCAGGCATTGGTCTGGCAGATGTGCTGTACGAGCAGATGATGGGGCAGTTCGGTGTCAGACCGGAGAAGGCGGCCGCCAATGACGCTGCCGCGCCAGAAGTGGCAATGACGCTTCCCACTGCGACTCACGCTAACCACATCAGGCAGGCAATGACGTTTCCATCTCACAAGGTCGCAACGGTTCGTATTCCACCTGCAGTAGCGGCGGTGGAATCGGATCCACAGTCAGAGCGGACTGCGTTGGAAAACCTGGCAATTGAATCACCGCAAGATTTCGTCCGCCGTCTTTACCCGATGGCAGAGAAGGCCGCGTCCCGTATTGGTGTCGATCCGCGCGTTCTGATTGCACAGTCGGCGCTGGAAACGGGCTGGGGAAAACGCATGATCGCGCGTCCAGACGGCGGCAGCACATTCAATCTGTTTGGTATCAAAGCGGATTCGCGTTGGCAAGGTGAGCAGGCGACGATCAAAACAACCGAATATCAGGATGGCGTGGTCAAGTTGGACAACGCCCGTTTCCGTTCTTACGATTCCTACGAACAAAGTTTTGACGATTACGTGGAATTTCTGCAGTCCAATCCTCGCTATCAGGATGCGCTCAGCAATACCCATGATGCGGAATCATTTGCACGCCATCTGCAGGACGCAGGTTACGCGACTGACCCCGTTTACGCCCGTAAGATTACTCGTGTCATGAATAGCCGAACCATGGAGTCCGGTATGCGTGATATCGGCAACACTGCGAATTGAAGGTGAACTAAATGGCTGGATTGATTACCACAGCGATATCCGGACTCAAACTGAGTCAGCTGGCACTTTCCGTTACCGGGCAAAATATTGTTAATGCCAATACGGATGGATACAGCCGGCAATCAATTTCTGCGCAGACCAGCACGGCCCTGAAAACCGGAGCGGGTTATATCGGAACCGGAGTAACGGTCACTGACATCTTCAGAAACACTCAACAGTATATGGTTGACCAAGTCAGCCAGGACATTTCCGTACTGAGTGACATTGATTCCTACCTTTCCAACATTGAGCAGACTGATAGCGTATTGGCGAATCCTTCAAGCAGTCTTTCCACCGGCATGAATAATTTCTTTGAAGCACTGAATGAGTCGTCAAACGATCCTGCCTCTTTGTTGGGACGACAGTTGTTGATTACCCAGACTAATCTTCTGACGCAGAATTTCAAATCGTTGGAAGCAAAGCTGAGCAGCCAGAATACGGCTATCAATAAGCAGTTCGATTCTCTCGCTGGCAACGTTTCAACTATTGCCAAAGAGATTGCTGAACTCAATAGAGCGATTGGTGATTCAGTCGGTGCCTCGACAGGAAAATATCCAAACGATCTGTTGGACAGACGCGATCAACTCGTCCGTGACCTTTCAGAGTTTGTGAATGTCACAACTGTCTCCCAAGGCAATCAGACCATAGACGTGTTTATCGGAGAGGGGCAAGGACTTGTTATTGGACCAACTCCGCGTGAGTTGATTTCCATTCCTGGCTCTGCTCAACCTGACCGCAAAGAATTGGCGTTCAGTATCAACGGCGAGATTCAAGTGGTAACCAAACAGCTTACCGGCGGCGAGTTGGGAGGTCTGGCACGTTTTCGAAAAGAGGCATTGGATCCAGCGTTAAGCGCATTGGGTCGAATTGCCCTGTCTCTGGCTGACGGGATGAACAAGCAGCAACAGCTCGGGATCGATCTGGAAGGCAACCTGGGACATTCTATATTTACCGACATCAACGATCCGGTTCTGCTTAAAAACCGTGTTCGTGCCGATACTAATAATCTGCCGCCTAGCGACAGGCAGATGACGGTCACAATCGATGACGTCAGCAAGTTGACCACCAGCAACTACGACATGAATTTTCCTGGTCCAGGCAAACAGTACTCAGTCATTCGTCAGTCTGACGGCAAGTTGGTCGCTCAAGGCGTGTTGGGCGATAAACTTCCCCATGATATTCCTATCGACGGATTCACGATCAAGGTGACTTCCGGATCATTCCAGGCGGGCGATAAGTTTCAGATCCAACCTACCCAAGCCGGAGCCAGCGATATTAAAGTGTTGATCACGCGTCCGGAAGCGTTTGCGTTTGCCTCTCCCATTCGGACGCAGACCAGTGCGGGAAATCAGGGCGGTGCATTTATTTTGCCGGGCTCCGTATCCAACATTACCACTGCGGCGTTTTCGACTAAACCGGGTGAACTGAGTCCGCCGATTCTGATTCGTTTCACGTCACCCACTTCTTATGATGTACTGGATTACACCGACCCGGCCAATCCCGTGCCGCTGAAACCGCCATTGAATAACCAGCACTTTTCTCCCGGGGTTGTTAACAATGTGTTCCCGCAGGATCCCGGTGGCACTACCGTTAGCACGCTGGGCAGCGGTGCCGCGCATATCAATTCGGGTTTCGGGAATAACGGTTATCAACAAGAGAACATCACTATTGTTACGACGGATCCTGTCACTGGTGCATTGACCGAAACGCGAATGCAGATTGCTCAGAACCAATCAGCTCAGCAGATAGCGCAACGCCTTTCTGCCTTTGCTGGCGTCACAGCCAGCGCTACCTCTCAAATGCGATTGTCGGACTTCCGCAGCGACAATACGGGAGCGTCACTGACACTTAATCTCAATGGCGTTGATCTGACAGATCCGACGCTGATTCGCGTTGGCGAGCTGACACCGGAAGTTGTGCCCGATCCGATTACGCCTGACTTTCTGCGTGATCGCATCAATGACAATCTGACTCTGAAAGCCACGGGGATTTTTGCAACTAGTGATGGCAAAGCTCTCACTGTACGCTCTACCAGCGGCGTCGATCTGCAGGTGAAAATGGGAGGCAACAGCGGAGACTCATTCAGTGTCCGCGATGGTGATCTGCGCTCAGTTGTGGGCACAAAAAATCTCAATGCAGGCGCCACGATTCCCGTGAACTCCAGTTTCGATATCGATCTTGGATTCGGCACAGCCAAAGTGTCGCTGACCCCCGGCGCGTTAAGCGCTAAGGAGCTCGTACTTAACGTCCAAAGAGGTCTCGACAGTGCCCTTGGCAAAGGAGTAGTCACTGCGTCAATCAATAAGTCAGGACAGATTGAACTGACCAGTTCAACGGGCCAGCGTGCCTTGACGGTTAGTAATATTACCGGCGGTGATCCTCTTGGTATTACTCCGCTGCGCTTGAGTGGCCCCGACGTTGGCGCACAGCCAGCAATTTATGCCAAAGGACTCGATGTCAGAAATGGCTTTGATTTTTCTGTAGTCAATTCCAGTTTTCTGCTTGGCCTTGATGGGGCTTACGCTGCCTCTATCAATTTGAATCAAAGTTTTCCCGCCGGTGACGGTAGCGCTATCGTCACGGCTATTCAAAACCAGATTGACGCTTCGGTAGGCGCAAATGGTTTGGCCGGACGAGTCGTGGTCGATCTGGATTCCAACGGTGTTTTGCGCTTCACCTCTAACAGCGCTGGCACAAGCTCAGCGATTAACATCACGACCAGCGTAGGCTCGCAGGGAATGATCAGAACTGGTTCAGCGACTGGGGAGCAGACTGCGGGGACTCGTGCAGTGTTAACGGGTAACGTCGATATCAGTGGCGGTTTCGATTTCGATGTGGGAGGGCCTCATCAGTTCGTCATGAATGTGGATGGCAGTGACCCCGTCACAATCACCTTAACAGGTACTGCCGCAAACGCGACGGATGTGGCCGACCTGATTAATACGGCGATTAACGATGAACTGACGGCCAATGGCCTGCCAGCGGTATCAGTTGACGCAACTGCCTCCGGGTTTCTGACTGTCGCATCGGACTTCTACGGCGCGGCGTCTTCATTGAGGATCACCGATGTAGTGGGAACTTACGGCGCACTGTTTCCCGGTACCAACACGGCTACCGCAAAGACCAACGAATTTACTGTTGGCGGCACTGTGGATGTGCAGTTGGCCGCCAACATGGTGTTGAGCTCGGATCTGGCCAACGGATTGTTTGGGGCTTCTCCGACGGCGACTAGCAACTACACCGGTTATCAGGTCAGCATCAACAGCGGACAGGG
>JBBSPQ010000268.1:0-4622 GCA_038258585.1 Pseudomonadales bacterium | reverse complement strand
GAATTTGGGCGGCTGGCCAAACTGGTATCTGTGTAACGAATCTCTCGGCAGTCGACCGGATAGGATTGCGCCGGATGGATGTCCCGATGAGATTCCCATCGCGGACCGCTATGATCCGGTGAATAATCCTGAAGGGGTCAGGTGTTCAATTTACGATGGAATGCGAAATATTTTCGGAGAGAAGTTGTATGCGGAAATCAGCGCCGAAAGAGAGTTCGCGAAAAGCCCGCATGACAACGTTGGAGTGCAGTATGGTCTCGCGGCGCTGAATGAAGGGCTTATTGACAAGGCGTTGTTTCTGGAGCTCAACGACCAGATCGGAGGATGGGATATAGACTTTAATCCAACGCCTCAACGCGTGGTAGGCGATGATGATGCCATTCGCGCAGCTTATGAAACAGGGCGCGTAACCAGTGGCGGTGCTGGTCTGTCAATGGTACCGATTATTGACGACCGTCCTTATCTTGACCATGAAGGCAATTTTCATGCGAGTGTATATTCGTTCACAACCAGAGCGCGCTTGGAACGGGACAATGGGCACGCGGACAACTATGTGTTGCGTCGTCATTTCCGCAGCCTTTCTCTCGCGGACGAAAACCTTGCGGCGATGGATAAGTGGTTGGGGACGTTAAAAGCAGACAAATCGGATTTGCCTTTGCTCGAGAAAATAGTCAACGCCAAACCGGTTGATCTGCAGGACGATTGCTTCGCAGAAAGTGGCGAACGAATCGTCGAAAAAGCCGAATACGATCAGGACAACCTTTTCGCTAATAACGCGGGCCGGTGTAATTCGATTTTCCCTCCTCACGCGGGTTTACGTCTGGTTGCTGGTGGGCCGATGACTAACGATGTTTTGAAGTGTCAGCTAAAACCAATCGATTACAGCGACTACACTGTCACGTTCAACGACGAAGAGAAAAAACGATTGGAGTCTGTTTTCTCAGCGGGCGTTTGTGACTGGCAAAAGCCGGGTGAACATCAGGGAATTAATGACATCTGGATTTCATTTGGACCTTCTCCAGTCAATCGCTACGAACAATAACGCCTGATCGCCCTGCCCCATTGCTCTGTTGTTGACAGTAATGGGTCATGGTGACAGCATGCTGCCTGCTATCCCTACCTTTATACAGAGGCTGCAACGGTGCACTCCCCAAAGCGAAAACTCTTTCTCGATCTCGTGCTCTCTTTATTCCGTCTGAACGGATTGTTAGTGTCCGAAGGCGATCACATGGCGGAGTCTCTCGGTCTCACCAGTGCCAGATGGAAAGTCATCGGTGTTATCGCACTGGCTCATTCCGGGGTGACCGTGCCGGGTATCGCGCGGGTGCTGGGGCAGTCTCGGCAAGCAGTGCAACGCATCACCGATGTCATGGAAAAGGATGGGTTACTGCGTTATCAGCGCAATCCCGAACATAAACGATCGGTGCTAGTGTGCCTTACCGACAGTGGTCAGGAAGTCTACAGCGCTTTGCGAGCCGTGCAGGATCCTTGGGCCATTGAAAACACGGAAGATGTGTCGGCAGAAGAATTGGAGATGGCGTTGCAGCTCGTGCGGCGCCTGATCATCCAGTTCGACCGTTAAGAATTTGTCTGCCAGTTTTGGTTTGCCGCTATTTCGTTCTCTTGCCAGGAGTTGTCTTACTTGAGCAGATCAACTGCCCTCACCCATCTACCAACTTCACTTTACACTGCCGCACAGGTAAAGGAGCTGGATCGTCTGGCCATCGACAAATTCGGCATTCCCGGTTTTGAGTTAATGCAGCGCGCAGCCTCCGTAGTCGTACATTCCATTCTTCAACAGTGGCCGCATTCACGACGTCTCATCGTAGTGGTGGGCACTGGGAATAATGGTGGCGATGGCTACTTGATAGCAGCTCTGGCCGCTGAACGCGGATTAGCGGTTCGAGTGATCGAGCCCGGAGATAAGACGCGTGTCGTTGGCGATGCTTTGCTCGCACGTGAGCAGGTGGAGAAGAGCGAGATTGCGTGCATTCCCTTTTCCGGGTTTGTCGACACTCTTGCGGAGGGAAGTCTCTCCGATACAGTGGTGGTCGACGCACTACTGGGCATCGGGTTTAAAGGGCAGTTGCGCTCGGGATATAAGGATGTCATCAACACAGTGAACGACAGTGGATTACCCGTCATCGCCGTGGATATTCCTTCCGGGCTGTGTGCGGATACCGGCACGGTCGCGGAAGTCGCAATCAGGGCCAATATCACGGTCTGCTTCATTGGATTGAAGCAGGGGCTGTTAACGGCAGATGGCCCCAATTACACGGGACGGATTGTCTTCCATGACCTCGAGTTGCCAGAAGCTGTTGTCAACAGTGACTCGGCGCCTACGCCATCATCGACACGAATTGACATCAATTCGGTGTCCAGTCTGTTATCAAAACGGCGCCCAGGCACACATAAAGGAGACTGCGGCAACGTACTTGTCGTCGGCGGTGATGTCGGCTATGGTGGCGCCGCTATTATGAGTGCTGAGGCTGCGACGCGTGCGGGCGCCGGGACAGTGAGTCTGTTGACTCGCAGTACCAATGTAGGTGCCGCTCTGGCGCGCCGTCCCGAGATCATGGTGCGAGGATTGGATGACCCTGACATCGAGACTGTCTCAGATCTGGTGACTCGCTCTCAGGCAATTGTTATCGGGCCGGGTTTGGGGCGATCGCAATGGTCGCGGACATTATTGCGGATGGTCATGCAGTGCGCCGCTGATCAAATCCCCTTGATCGTTGATGCAGACGCATTGAATTTGTTAGCTGAAAAAATGGGCGATCTCAAAGTTCACGGCAGTGGCCCGGTAAGCACGCCCGTCAGACGCAGAGTAAATTGGATATTAACTCCGCATCCAGGTGAAGCCGCGAGGCTCTTGGGACGCTCGACAGGGCAGATACAAGCGGATCGCTTTGCCGCAGTGCGCGAGTTACAGACATACTATGGCGGTGTTTGTCTGCTCAAAGGAGCGGGTAGTCTGATCTGCTATAACGACTCGTCGGGACAACATTGCGACCTGAGTACGGAGGGCAATCCAGGGATGGCCAGTGGCGGGATGGGCGACGTTCTTAGTGGGTTGATCGCCGCATTCGTCGCGCAAGGGCTTAGTCTTGCGGATAGTCTGCGTGGTGCGGTTTGTATCCACGGTGAAAGTGCCGATCTGGCCTCGGCTACTAGCGGTGAGCGTGGTCTGTTGGCTACCGATTTGCTTCCCTATGTGAGACAACTCGTCAATCCGGGTTAGAAGACATTCAATTGATAGTGCAGGTATTGCAGAGGTAAAAGCGTAGCAATGGCAGTCAGGACACTTTATTTGGCGGACGAGTCCGCAACCGAGACATTTGGTGAAATGCTGGCACGGGCGACGCAATCCAATTCGGCCGAAGCGAACGGTCTGTGGAGAAGCCATGCTACACTTGGCGGCAGAATTTTTCTGACTGGCGATCTTGGTGCTGGCAAGACAACGCTGACTCGAGGTTTGATCCATGCTTATGGTTATGAAGGCGCGGTCAAGAGTCCTACTTACACGCTGGTAGAGCCATATGAGCTCGAGCAATGCAAACTCTACCACTTCGATCTTTACCGGCTTGCAGATCCGGAAGAAGTTGAGTTTCTTGGTGTTAGGGAATATTTTGACGACGCCAATCTGTGCATTATCGAGTGGCCGGAGAAAGGGAAAGGATACCTGCCCGCTGCTGACCTGGAAGTCAGCCTCACGGTAGAAGGTGCAGGGCGACGCGTAAGCTGGGCGGCCCAAACCGCCAAAGGGCGGGCAATGAATCAGGCATTATCAGTATTGACTGCACAATATTGATTGCACTATAAACAGACCGGAACTAATTAGTGATGACATTAACTGCAGAGCGAACCGGCTCCCGATCAGACGTGAACTTTGCGGGCTGCGGCGTTGGCGCTCAGTGCAGATCATGCCGGGTTAATCGTATCGCTCGTGGAATCGTCGGGGCTCTTGTCTTTCTCTTCAGCATCGTATCAACAACGCACGCGGCGGATGTTCAGGAAGTGCGGCTCTGGAGAGCGCCGGACTACACTCGCATCGTTTTCGATCTGGATCGTCAGGTACAGTACAGCGTTTTCTCGCTCGAAAATCCCAACCGTATAGTGATTGACCTCACCGATTCCTCCATGCTGGCGAGTCTTGCGGAACTCGATTTCAAGGGCAGTCCTGTGCTTGGTATGCGCACTGGGTTGCGTAATGGCAGCGATCTGAGAGTAGTGCTTGATCTGGCAAATTCCGTCAATCCAAGCAGTTTCACGCTGGCACCAAGTGAGGAGCAAAAGGATCGTCTGGTTGTTGATCTCTATGACGTTGGTCGCGCCCCTCCAGTGCAGCAGAATGTCACCGCTACTCCACGTGTGGACGACACCCCTCAACAACGAGACATTATTGTTGCAATCGACGCGGGGCACGGCGGTGAAGATCCTGGGGCTCTAGGCTACGATCGGAAAATCAGGGAAAAAGATATTGCGTTGGCAATTGCACGAGCGATATACGACCGCCTGAAATCTGTTCCAGGATACAGCCCTTTCTTGATTCGAAATGGTGACTACTCTGTTCAATTGCAGCGTCGCCCCCAGATCGCTCGACAAAATCGTGCAGATATTTT
>JBBSPQ010000267.1:0-4622 GCA_038258585.1 Pseudomonadales bacterium | reverse complement strand
GATGAAGAAATCCTGAGTCAATAGACCTATGGCCGACTGTTTACCCCACCCAGTCTCTCTGTACCAGTCGGCAATCGCGGCACCATTATCCTACCGGGTGCTGGCGGCGGTGCCAACTGGACCGGCGCCGGCGTCGATCCGCGCAATGGCATTCTTTTTGTGCCTTCCAGCAACAGCCCTAACGCTCCCATGATGGTCACACTGGACAAGAGCGAATCCAATTTCAACTTCTTGCGTCTAAGTAATCAGGCTGTGCGCGGACCCAGAGGTCTGCCAATTCTGAAACCTCCTTACGCGACTATTACAGCGTTTGATCTGAACAAGGGCGAGATTCTGTGGCAGGTCGCCAATGGCGATGACTATGCGCCCGTCACCAACCATCCGGATTTGGCAGGTATGGACTTACCTCCGCTGGGTGGAGGCGGACGACAGGCAGTGCTGGTGACGCCGACACTGTTGATTCACGCGCAAACTACACTTGACGGCGCGGTGCTGGTAGCTCGCGATAAGATGACGGGGGCAGAACTGAAAACGATTCCGTTGCCGGCGAATGCTGGGGGTGCGCCGATGAGTTATTCGGTTAATGGTAAGCAGTATATCGCGTTGAGTGTGCTGAGTAATCCGGTGCCGGAGTTGGTGGTGTTTGGGTTGTCGGAGTGAGGGATTTTAAAAAGGTGTTATAGGGCCGATGGCATTCTCACCATACTGTTCAAGGCCGTTCAAAAGTGACCGCAGACGGGCACTTTAACAAGAATGTTATGAGACCCGTTAGATTGGAGCGAAGTTGAATATCAAGGTAGAGATATACATTAATCGAATGGTTTTTGTAGCTGAAGGAATTGGTAGATCTTTGACCTCTCGCGATAATTTCTCTTCAACGAGACTGTTAGTAGGTGATTTCGCAGCAGCTCAAGAATGTCTAAAGCAAGGATTAAATGAAATTGGCGCAACTGGCTTTTTCAAGCTCTCAAAACCATCGTTGGAGATTTTCCCTAAAGAACTTTCTGAGGGACAGCTATCACAAGTTGAAATTAGAGTACTAAAGGAAGTCGGCTATGCGTCTGGCGCCAAGAAGGTTGAAATCATTCATGGTGGCAAAGTCACATAAAAAATTGCTGTTGTCGCCGCTGAGCGACTGTGGACCTCTGTTCCGGCGCTTAGCACTTGCACTACGGCTCTAAAGTAAGGAGTTGGGCAATCGAAATGTCAGGTCCCCGACTAACGAAAGAACAGCGAGAGAATCTCTTTAAGCCCCTTCTTGAAAGGGTCGTTGCCGATATTACTGCAGTATCTCAGGGAGACCCAGAAACTCTATGGGCACTCCGGCGAAAGCTTACAAAGGAACTCACGTGTCTGGAGCGCAGCACTCCTGCAGCTCGCAATAAGTTAAAAGCTCTCATGTTCAAAAACCAGAATGGAATTTGCGCACTCTGCGACAAGGAATTAGTCCAAAAAGGTTCAGAGCTAGATCGCTTCAATGCCTTTCATGGGTACGTGGAAAGCAATGTTCGTCTAGTTCATCACGAATGCCATGTCGCCGACCAAGAGCAAAAAGGCTATGCCTAGTCGGCCATAAATCAAGGGGCTAGAGACCTGATCTCAATTCGATTAATGGGGGAACAGTGTATTGCGTTGATTGTGCTTGGTAACCCGGTGCCGGAGTTGGTAGTGTTTGGACTGTCGGAGTGAGGGATTTTAAATTGGGGTTATGGGGCTGATGGCTTTCTAATCACATCGTTATGTTTTTTTAAGCGAGTCATATGAAATTTTCAGAGCATACTGATGATCAAAAGGAAGCACTTAAATGCTTCCACTTTCAGAATATTGAATTTTACAAACAAGAAGAAATGTTTTTTATTCAGATATTCTTCAAGATGCTATTAGTTGCAAATGGCTCTGCAATATTTTTGTTATGTGCTTATATTGGCAGCCTAGTTGGATCTGACAATCCTTCGGATCTATTTACATTACCACTAGTGTTATTCCTACTCGGCTTAATCTCGGCTGGGTATATAATTCAATATACTTTGAACGTTATAACTACATCTCGAAGTAATGTAACCAGACAGGTCTATGCCATATTCAAGGATGAACTGGATGTTGATCAATTCGAATCATGGGGTTTTAGCAAAAAAGGGTTGGTAATTGTCGGGACTCTCAAGTTTATTTCTAGCGCTTGTTTTTTACTAGGTGTAACAATAGTCTTTTTCAAAATATAGTTTAAAAAAATAAAAAGCTGCTCAAAAATCAAGGTAAATCGAGATGAACGATAATCAAGGAGTCGGGTTCGCTGATGCATGCCCACATGGCGGTCGCCTTAAAAAAATCGTGGTACCAGCCCCCTTGGTCCTTGGTCGCTGCACTCTATCGAAAGTGACTGACGTGGGAAAATTAAACCATGCAGGTTACTTCACAGCGATCTGTTTTCCATCGCTTTGAGGCTCCAAACCAACAAATAAATCCGACATCAGAAAATTACATTATGGTGAAACATCGAGGCTGGTGTCATTGTGGGGCTGCACGCTTCGAAGTAGATGCTCTTTCAACGATCAATAAAGGATTCCCGTGCACATTCGAGAACTCGTAGAGCATGATTTGAGTGACCTGCTTCATCTCTATCGTCATCTCCACACCACAGATACACCACTACCGGAACAGCAGTATGTTGAACGGGTATGGAACGATGCGCTCAGCAATAAATTCATAAAATATTTTGGCAATTTTGTAGACGAAAAACTCGTAAGTTCTTGCACAATTTCTATTGTTCCAAACCTCACGAGGTCGTGCCGTCCCTATGGCGTCATCGAGAATGTGGTAACACACGGGGAGTTCAGACAGCGCGGATATGGTCGTGCTGTTCTGAATGCAGCCTTGGACTGCGCATGGGCCAGAAACTGCTATAAAGTCATGCTTATGACAGGGAGCAGAGATGAGAATACGCTTAGGTTCTATGAGTCAGTAGGGTTTAAACGTGACAGAAAGGAGGCGTTTGTCGCGGTGCCGATATGAACCAAATAATAAACGTAATCGACTATCCTGGTGGACTTGAAAAAGCGGCTGCCTAGATCCATCGCAAATGGGGCAACGCAAAGAATCTTCCCTACTACAAAAACGCGATACAGAATTCGACCAATAAACAGAGCGGGCTTCCCAGATTCTACTTAATGCTCAACGGCGATGAGATTGTTGGATGTTTCGCGTTGATAACGAACGATTTCATCAATCGTCTTTATCTCCTCCCGTGGTTTGCCTGTTTATATGTCGAACCCAAACATCGTGGCAAAAAGTTAAGCAGTTTAATACTGGACCACGCCCGAAAAGAGGCAGAAACAGCCGGATATCATGAAATATTTTTGACGACAGATCATGATGATTTTTATGAAAAGTTTGGCTGGACACGAATCGACGACGGATATGATTTAAGCGGCGAAATATCAAAGATCTATAGAATTTCGGTATGAATAGCCTAAAATCCCCTAAACAACGGTGCTTATACCATTTGGAGATCGTGAGTGAAAATCAAGTTCAATCGAATGACACTTCTCAAGGCTACTTTCCTGACAATCCTATTAGTAGCGATTTCATTGGGAGCCATAGAGCTTGTGTTTCTAGTGGATCTGGGCGGGATTGATTTCGCAGTCAGCTTCCTTCTTATATACTTTGTCTCCATCCGCGATGCCCTCATCTATAAATTTCGCACGCTCAAATCGCATCTCAATGAGATCATTGTTCTTCTCTCGGGCCTGTACATGTTCCAACCAAAGGTCTTTGTGTCTCACGTGTCAGCAAGCGGCGTGTTAGTAGCGGTGACTTGTTCGGTGTTTTTTGCGTGTCTGCTTTGGCTCCCGTTGATCTACTTCAGCTCAGGATTCATTCCATGAAACGCCTACAGGTTAGCGTGAAAAAATAATAATAATTAACACAAGGATGTAACGATGCAAGCCACTTCTAAATCCCTCTTAGGTTCGCGCAGGCTCTGGTTCGCTTTTCTGGCAATTTCTATCATTGCCGCCTGTACGGCTTTCAAACTGATGTCTCTGGTGGAACCCGGTCTCAATGTAGATATCAGCTTCTCGCGCCAACAGGCACTTGATGCCGCCGCCTCTTTCCAGCATGAAAAATTTCCTGACCTTCAAGTGGAACGCACAGCAGCCGGTTTCCGCAGCGATCGTAATTTTCAAAATTATGTCGAACTGGAAGCAGGAGGTTTAGAAGCCTACCAAGCACTGGTCACAGACGTTGATGCCAACACCCATTTTTGGCAGGTGCGTTCTTTTACGCCTGGCCAGAAGCAGGAATTGATAACAGAATTCAGCCCCCAAGGTGTGCCGGTAGCCTTCAACTACCTTATACCTGATGAAGAGACTGGAGTTGCACTAAGCGAGACTGACGCACGAGCCATCGCCGCAAGTGGTGCGCAGGACTTTATGGGTGAACGATTCAGTTCCTATATACCTCTACAGGCTCAAGAGGTACGCCAACCTAACGGTCGCATGGACTATCGTTTTACGTATGAACACGACAGCCTGAAGCCAGGTGACGCTCGCCTGCGGTTGACGCTGCGTGTAGCCGGTAACCGATTTGTTGCTATAAATACCTTCAAGTTCATACCCCAGGCTTTT
>JBBSPQ010000266.1:0-4633 GCA_038258585.1 Pseudomonadales bacterium | reverse complement strand
CGAGAGAAATGGCTGCATTGAGGGTAGTCCAAGGCTGAATATACCCTCATTTTAAAGCTTTTTGGCGGCTCGGTATTAGGCTTAACTTAGTGCCATTCGAGTCAGACCACTTGATTTCCAACTTGATTTCCATAAGGAGAAAGAAATGGCTGACCTTTCATCAATGGCGAATATGATTGCGGCGTTTGGCGCTGTTGGCACAGCGCTGCTGGGACTTGTAGTTTACCGTCACCAAAAAGACGTTGATCTGGATTACAAGAAAGGAGAATTGAAGCGCGAGGCCGTAACTGAGTATTTGTCTTCACTTGATGCGCTAATAAATCACGCGGCTTATAGCGATGGGCAGGGCGGGAGCCACGATCACGCCAGCAAGATTCTGGGATGCAAAGAGAGTCTCAATAAAATATATATCTATGCTCCGGCAAGATTGGTTGATGCCATGGATAAATTACTCAGTGAAGCCATAGTGCTATCCAGCATTATTTCAACGATCCCCAATTCTGAGATATTTGAAGAAAGCCAAGTGGCTCGATACGACAACGAGAGAGCACGCACGAGTGATGCCTACATGCTGGCTGTCAACGTTGCAAGGGAGGAGATAGGTTTGCATTCAGATCCGGTTGGCACTGTCCAGCTACTCCTGCTCGGTAAAAAGTGATGATTCGACCAAAGGCCAGGTGAGGCGGCAGCAATCAGCCCCTACTGTACGTGCCAACCATCTCAAGGAGAGTGCATTGATTAAATCGGTAATTTTTGATCTGTCTGAAGTTTTAATACCGGGACTTATCGGCATTGAAGGGCGTCTAGAAGAAATTACCGGTGTTTCAAGTGACTTGATCGCAAAGGCTCTTGGCAGCTATCCCTATCATGAGGTCGGCAATAATTTAGAGGGCCTTCTCAAAGGGAATATTACCTATCAGGAGTATCGCTCTGGTTTCCTAGCGAGTACCGGTTTGCCAAGTCACTACGAGGATATTTTCGATAAAGAGTGTCTAAAAATGTTCGATTCATCATATGCTATTTTAAAGGTACTCTCTGGACGTATGAGGTAAGTGCCACTAAAAAGAGTGAAATCCCCTTTGCGGTACTGTCAGAAAAATATGCGTTAAACCCTCCGGAGTGCCTGTTTGTCGATGACAATCAAATTAATATCTCGATCGCCAGAAATATGGGGTTTAATACAGTACATTTTTTTGGGGCGCAGTCGGTTCAGGACATATATTGGGCTATTGTAAATGCGACCTAAAACCGCACCATTAATATGCACAGCCCATATCAGGTTTAACAGGTGAATAAGGCCCTCAAAGAGTACTTGGAGGAAATTAGCGGGACGTAAAACGAGAAGATTGTTTTCGGCTTGTCAAAATCATGGAGGAGGAATCCGGATACAAAGCCATGCTTGCTGGCAAAATCGTTGGCTTCACACATGCAATCGGACATCGCTTCGCTCGGCTGTTATTACGGGCGTTATGACGCAAGAGCAATATCGGAGTGACCTACGATAAATACAACAGATTTTGCCTTTCTCTGCCTGCAACGTCATACATTATGCAATGGGGAAACTCGCATGTGTGGAAGGTCGGAGGAAAGATTTTCGCCGTCGGGGGCTGGGAGAAATCCGATACCCCAGCATTCACCTTTAAAACGTCAGATCTCAATTTCGAAATTCTAAAAGATCAACCTGGGTTTCGGCCTGCTCCCTACTTGTCTTTGTGTAGCGGACCATCAGAACGATCCAGAAATCATGCAACGCTGGCTACGAAATAAGACCGCAGACAACTTCTGTCTATGGCTTCAAAACCCCGAGTGCCATCTTGTAGTGGCGGAACTCAACTCTGAAGTTTGTGGTGTCGGTATGGTTCGCGTTAGTGGAGATCTCGACCTCTGCTACATTCAACCCGGAAAGGAGCGTTTAGGAATCGGCGCTGCAATACTGCGCGCACTTGAAGCGCAGGCAGCACGTTGGAGTTTAAATAAGCTGCAACTAATTAGTACCGCCAATGCTCGTTTTTTTTTACGAGCATCATGGTTATGTGTTTGCCGGGGAGGAATCTGTTCTTGGGTACGGCGTTGTGCGAGACTATTACTACGCCAAAGATTTAGGCGTAGAGCGGCGCGAACCTGTGACGTCATCGAGGTAATTTATTTTCGGATTATTTACTCTAAGTTGTCGAAATCACACCCCTCTGTTCGTCTACGAGCTAACGAAACACAATTATCGTCTATTCCATACAATTTGGAGTTCCCACAACCATGCCTCACATAATCTTCGTGAGCCTACCCGATCTCGATGCTTCGATAGCGTTGATCGGCTTCGAGCACAAGCCTAATTTCGGCGATGACTCAGCGACACTTTTGACGCGGAACGATGTGGATGAGTCCAGCATCAACTAAGGTGCCGAATTTCAGGCGAACAGCTGAACCATGAACAGGAGAGACTCGTGGCATTTTCATCACATGAGGAATATTTCGCAGAAGCAGAGCTTCAGGTTCAGCCTCTGCTTGTTTCAGTTCAGAAAAAGGTAGAGTCTTTGCTGCCTGATGTGTCCCGCTGCATTAGTTACAGCATGCCTGCGTTCAGAGCAAGGCGAGTGTTTTTTTATTTTGCGGGGTTCAAGAATCACATTGGAATCTATCCACCCGTAACCAAGGATGCCGCGCTTATTGAGGAACTTATGCTGTATAGGGGAGCGAAGGGCAATTTATCTTTCCCACTCAGTCAGTCACTGCCACTGGATCTGATTGGTCGCGTGGCTGTTGCATTACATAAAGAGCAAGTACAAAAATGAGATTGCTATTGCATAGCAAGTGAGAACCCAAGGGGAATTCATTGGACAAAATATTCGTAAACATCGCGCTCAGTCTTGACGGTTCCATGGCGCCCGACGGTAAGGCGCTGGAGAACTGGGATAATCCCGTTTTAAAAGAATGAGGCACCAAAATGGGGCTCGCTCTTGAGCTGGCTCGGGAGTCTGCGGGCAATCGCGATATTCGCATTTCGGGTGGAGCGAATGTGGTCCAGCAGTATTTGAGACTGGGGGTCATCGATGAGCTGGAAATTGCCTTGACACCTGTAGTGTTTGGAAGCGGAAGGCGATTATTTGAAAACTGGAAGTGGCATTGTCGCAATTCAAAATCGACAAGGTAATGGAGAGCCCTGCAGCGACACATTTGAAGTATGTGCGTAACGATAACGGAGAAAGAACATGACAAAGATTGCAAAGAACACGATATGCCTTTGGTATGATGACGGCGCCGAAGAGGCAGCACGGTTTTATGCCGAGATATTTCCTGATTCGTCAGTCGGAGCGGTACATCGCGCGCCCGGAGATACTCCTTCAGGGAAAGAAGGGAATGTATTGACTGTTGAGTTCACCGTGCTGGGCGTTGCTTGCCTTGGGCTCAATGGCGGTCTAGCCTTCAAACACAACGAAGCGTTCTCGTTTCAGATTGCGACTGAAGACCAAGCTGAAACGGATCGCTACTGGAATGCAATCGTAGACAACGCTGGTCAGGAGAGCGAGTGCGGCTGGTACAAGGACAAGTGGGGCATCTCCTGGCAAATTACGCCGATCGCTCTGACGAAGGCTTACACCAGTTCCGACCGCGCAGCCGCCAAACGCGCGTTCGACGCAATGATGACGATGAAAAAAATCGACATCGCCGCGATTGAAGCGGCGGTTCGCTGTTGAGTATCGAAGACCAGGAGGCGAAATATGGACGCGTCATGATTGAGATCATCGAGCCGAAAACAGAGCGTCTTCAGCTTCGACAGTGGGCAGCGAGTGATCGTGAGCCGTTGTTCGCGATGTCTACAGACCCTCAAGTGATGAAGTACTTCCCAGTTATCTTGAGCAGATCTGAGAGTGATACGCTCGCTGAAAAGTGTGAGACACGTATTGCAGAGAGGAGGTGGGGAGTTTGGGCTGCTGAGCTCTTGGACATCCGAGAATTCATTGGCGTCCTCGGGTTAAACATTCCCAGGGTAGCCGACAAGGAAAGTGAGGCACGTTAGAACAATCAAGTGTGGAATTTCGGGCTGAAAAGAGATGAGCTTTATGTCTTCCAGTAACTCATAGCTAAGACCACATACGAGTCCAATTCCCAACGAGAGTGCTCCCGCATCGAGGAAGATCTTCCGTTGCATCTCATCCAGTGCATGCAAGTATTTCTTGTTGGAAGAGATCATTCCAAATCCGACGATCAGATTGACGACAACCCCAAGGATCGTCAATCCAGTGCTGTAATCCCATATCAATTTCGGTCCGAAAGCGGTGAAGGCCATACTGAGTACCCAAGCGGCGCTCCGATAGAGGAGTCGAACTGAGTTTTTCTGCTGTCTTGCTTGAAAAGCACCGGAATTTCACCACCACGACGCTGGTATAAAGCACATCAAATTGCAAAGATGGGCAGACTTCGAAGATGTATGGAGGCAACACTCTTTATAACGATTCGCGTCATTGGGGGTAACGGCGTGGGAAGAGCGGTATCCGGGCCTTGATTAAACCGGCACAATCATTGCGTGCAATTATGAGTGCATATTTTGTCAATGGTTTAATACCCGCTGTAGAGAAAAAAAATGAGCGAAATAATTTCTATGTTTAGTCATCCAGTGATCACAATTGATGACTAT
>JBBSPQ010000265.1:0-4635 GCA_038258585.1 Pseudomonadales bacterium | reverse complement strand
TTGTGGAGACAGCTACACCAGCTGAACCGCTGTAGCCGCCGTGCCATGCCACCGGGTTCAGAAACTGCCCGTTAGCCTGTAGGCCCGTGGCCACAAAACTCGTGGACGAATTGTCATTGATGCATTTCCACTGGCCGCTCGCGTCCGACTCACAGTCTTCCAGGTCAGGCACATACAGTGGGGACGATGAGTCCACATAGGCTTCCAGAGGGCCACTACAGTTTGTAAAAGAATAGTCCGTACAAGGGAAATATGTGCCTGTGAAAGCGCCGACACCGATAAGCTGGTTGATGGTGTTGATGCCATCTGCAAAGTTGAAATGATCTGTCCCGAGAACAAGACCGCCTCCACGCTGCGCCATCTGCACTCGGTAGTTATTGATGAATTCCGGCTCGCCGTACTGATCGCCGAGTCCCATATAGTCTGTATACAGACTGCTCGAAGAGATGATACGACCGTCCAGAATAAGGTTCTGTGCAACCCGACGGTTGTACCAATTAGCAATGGCGGAATAGTTCGCCATCTGATTTGCCGTATTGTCGAGGTTGGATGCCAGGTCATACACAAAGATCTGCGAATACTGATCGTAGTCAATACCAGTAGCCTTGTTAAGATAGAGAGTGTCTACCGTGCCGATGTGTCCAGCTGCCCACATGTCTCTGATAAATTCGCCTTGAGCGACATAGGAATCGGTTCCCGATTCGTATTCTTCCGTCATGTCGCTGACCATCGCGAACAGGATCGGGCCCGCCAGCACACTGCTAGATACGAGCATGGAAGCCGCAAGGAAGCAGGCGCTAATAAACGTGTGGCGTAGTGATTTCATGGTTGTCTCTGTAATCTATACGTAGCTGAATGTAATGCATCAGGGGTGCGCGGGTGGCAGCCTGATGGTTTTCATTTACTCGCCTGAGTATCGGCGGGTGATCCTAATACTTAAGCAAGCATAATATCAATGCATAGTTATCAGGTGCCAATGAAGGGTCGTTTGCGTCCAGAAAGAGGTTCGCGGTATCGCTCCAGACTTCCAGTCGCTTACGGCGAGGGCGAATTTAGACCTTTACTCTATAAGGTAATGCTGAGGCGTCTATTCAGAGAAATAAGTCTTAATCAACCCCTTGATTGGTTCACCCCAGCACTAGTCATTTATGTGAATAAACGATTCACTTCAAACTCCTGTTTATCTCGCATGATAAAGAGCGCTGCTCTAGCTGGTAAGGGTTCAGGGTAAAGTATGCGATAAAGAAAGGTGGTTTAAAATAACTACACTCGCTGTCGCTCAGTTGCCAGTTGTGAATGGCAAATGTGTCGTAGCGAATTTCTTGGATTACAGAGTTGGCATTACTGACAGGAGCAGGAACCAGGCCGCTTACGGTGTCTGATGGTGCGCCAGTGCGGTTTGCGCCAAGCCGCAAACCGTTATACGAAGTGTCTGCGCTCCTTCGATACCGATTGCCAAACCATGTGGGGGTAAGGGGTTGAACGTGTGGGGCGTTCCTACAATGCGCTCTCGTGTGCCGGCTTCCTCCATGGTCGCACTAACCTGGATCAGCTGCCGGTAACCCTCTCTGGTCACGGTGTGAAAATCCACTTCAAAACCTGCATAGAGTATCAACGCCCAGTGGACCGCTTTTGTCTGATGGATATCGCCCCATCGCTGCTTCAGGGCTTCCAGCGCCAGATCCAGATCCAGATCCAGAGGATTTTCGCTGTGCTAGGCCTGAAAGCGCTACACCGCAGACAAGGTGCTGGGCTAGCCGCGCATATCGGCCAAGGTCAAGGTCCTTGGATCGCCCTTTCCGCCGTTGGTTTAAGGTGATCATCCAGACCTTTTCCGAGAGCAGATCTGAAATACTCGACTGCTTCATCTTCCTCGCCGAGATCTCGCAGAGTAAGAGCTAGGTGGTAGTCGGCGCGACCTGAATCCTGAATCCCGGCGGCCGCTGTTTCCAGCACTGCCTGGGCGGATTCGAGTTCACCTTTTCGGTAAAGCGCCCAGCCCCAAAGATCTTTAATGTAAGGGTCGTCCGTCATATAGGAATAGAGCTTTTCAGCAAACTCATAAGCCCTTTCGATATCTTCATCCATGTCCAGCAAATTGCTGGCTAAACTGTCCATGGCCTGCACGTGGTTGGCATTCAGGGCCAGTGCTTGTTCGTATCTATCATTGGCCGACTCGATGCGTCCGGCTGCCTGGTACATGGCACCCAGCTCGTATTGAAGCACCGCCTCGCCAGGGTTTGACGCCGCCCCTTGTTTCAGGGTATCGATGGCGAGGTCAATCTGGTTCTGATCATAATACACGCCGGCTTTTGCAATCCAGCCATTACTATCGCCTGGCATTTCTTCTATGTATTGTTCGAGATAATCCAGGGCCAAGGAATAATTCTGCTGCGCTCGAGCCAGTCTCGCGGTGAGCAGAACGGCCGGCGGATAAGGTGATCGGCGATCCCTCAAGGTTCGGAGTGTCTCATTCGCGCTTTCAACGCGACCGTGGGTTGCTTGCATATCGGCCAGCCCAAAACGGAACTCGTCGTTTTTAGGGAACTTTGTCGAAGCGTTTTCCAGGGAACCGATAGCATCGTTGATCAGATTTTCTCCGGTCAAGACGGGAATCAGCAGGCTGAGAATATGCCGCGTGTTCTCCTCGTTGGCATGCTCCAAGGCCAATTGTATTTGATCCACGGCCTGGATTGTCTCCCCTTGCGCAAGCAATACTTTTGCTAGCTCGAACCGGGCGAAGTCTTCACCATCTTTTTTTTCTTCTAGAAAATCATCGACCGCCTTTCGAGCGGCAGTTGTATTCTTTGTCACTTCGGCCAGGTTCATCTCCAGCTGAAAGCGACCTACAGGGTTTTCCTCCATATAGGGTTTGAGTGAAGAAAGCCATGTCTGAGATCGACTGGAATCTCCCAATCCCGCGTGGGCCAGCGCCAAATACAGAGCGGCCTGGATGCGCAAGTTTTCTCCGTTCAGCTCCCGAGGGGAGACAGCCGCTGCCAATAGATCGATAATAGCCTGATAGGCCCCTACGTTTTTGTAATTTTTCGCCAGGTCAATGTGGTAGTCCCGAAGGGACACCTGTTCGGGGGTCGGCAGGCGCCGCAGATACTCAATAGCCAGCGCCGGATTATTGTCCCTGTCCTCTAACCAGCCCAGATACCGGTTGCTCATCTCATCGTTGGGCCTGTATTGGATCACCTGCCGCAAAAGCCGGACACCGCCTTCCGTATCACCATTGAGAATTTTGGTGACCCCGTATTTCGATACGATCTCCGCGCTGACTGGAGGAAGCGCCACACGTCTGGCGAAGGCTTCCTCAGCAGCCTCAAATTGCTGCGTTATCATGAGAGAAATTCCGGCCAGTTCCAAAGCATCCTTGTCCTGAGGCGTTCTCGCCAGTATCCGAGCGATCATCAGATTCGCTTCCTCCTGCCTTCCGTCGCGCATGCGTAAGACGACCTCGTGCAGGTGACTCATTCGCTCGAACGCATCCAGGTTGATACCAAGAGAGTCGAATCGGGGGGGATTAATTGACGACGAATCGACTGGTACAGCATGGCTTGCACTCGCCACAACCAACAACAAAGCGGTTCTCTTCAGTAAAAGCCACATTTCAGTGTGCTCCTGAGTTTATGGCTCACCTTACTCATCAGTGCCAAGAATGCTCATAGAATAATTCAGCCTAACGGGAGTGGATTGATTATTCGACCACAGCAGGCAAATAATTTTAGATTCCGTGACAGCATGGTTATTGTTTTCAGGGCTGGAGTCAACATCGTCGGGACCGAAAAGGTAGGTGACGTTCCCGGACTCACTCCCGTGGTGGTGCACATTGAACTCCAGTGCAGCAGTGGCGGTAAAATCGTAGTGAAGACTGTCTCCCGCCCGAACCAGCTGGCAATCCTCGTGCTTATCTCCCGCAGCCAGAGATCTGGTGATCGATGACGGACTCTTGGTTTGTTGGGCTTCCGCATAAAAAGCAGAGCTGGCGAACAAGCCAGCAACAAACATATGCACTCCCCATCGAAGCCGATAGGTACAGTAAAAAGCAAGGCGTTCCGGGAAGTTATTCATCGTTGATACCATCGTATTATGGGCAACCGGGCCAAGATCCGGCAGCTGGATCCTGCCTCTGAACAGGGGAGGGTTGAGAAACCAATCAAAACGGGACCCCGCCGCCGGGGTCCCGTTCTGATCGTACCGACGATTGTACACCGCGAGGTTATACTCGCTTGTAAAACGCACCCCGCCACATCATACCGAACAGACCCATACCAAGCAGCAACAGCGTACCCGGGGTCGGCACAGTGCCCGTCGGTGGAACAACACGGGAGAGGTTTACCGTCAGCGTCCCGAAGTCGCCCACACCCTGACTATCAAATGCGCGGGCCTGGATGAAATACTGCCCGACCGAGTAGCCTGCGGTATTCCAGCTGAGCATTTGGGTGCTCGGGTTGAAACTGGGCAGCGCATGGATGAAACCAGCGCCCAACACCAGGGTCGGATCCCAGGATGCCCCGGCCGTTAATGCACCATCTTCCGGATCATTGGCGGTGAATGTATGATTTATGGTACCCGAACCCACCAGGGCATTGATAACCACATCGTTCACAAGAGGGGCCTGATTGGTTG
>JBBSPQ010000264.1:0-4636 GCA_038258585.1 Pseudomonadales bacterium | reverse complement strand
CCTCAACTTAACCGATGAGCATGTCACGTTACGCTACCGCGCTTCGGATACCGGACGCTGGCATACCGGTTGGGTCACCGGGGTCGAGTTCCTGCGCCGTTTTCTCCAGCATGTATTGCCCAAAGGCTTCGTCAAAGTGCGCTACTACGGGCTGTTCAGTCTGGGGATGCGGCTGATGTTGGCTTTGTTGATGGGAATGGTCGAGCCAGAGGAAACGCAACCCGATCACCAGGCAACTGGTTTTTAGGTGCGCTGTCCGCCGTGTGGGAAGGCGATGCGCTGGGTGCAGCGGTTTGATCCGTACTCGCGCTCATCAGCAGCTTGTTGAGTAATGTGATGGCGATATGATCTAAGTGTAAGGGTGCAGTCATCCGATTGCAGCGACTTATTGTGCTTGGATACTGCACCCGATAACGCCACTTTGAGTGTCATATTCGGCTGATGATGTCGGGTTAACCTCCCCTGATTAACAATTGCGCGTCGCTAAAATCCCGCAGCGGTGCATGTAATCCCCAACCACTCGCGTGTTTAAATTGCATATATAAGAGTGACCAGCTTCGTTCACCACGATTACGTGGCGGTGTTGCGCCACATCAATCTCTTCCCTTAGACGACACTTTATCAGGCGGTTTTAGACCCTGCTTTCTGGCTTTCAAGGGTACGATTTGGGAAGGATAGAAATTAAGAAAGTCTTCGTTTTGTGCGTGTGCTGGTCAGCGGGTCACCATCCGATTCCCCAACGGTGAACCCTGGCCCATCCGTTTTTCTTCCCCTTTCGCTTTACGTTTTCTGGCTTCACATCATCTGCTCGATCCTATCTCTGGCATTTTGTGCCGACTTCCAACACATCAGACCACGCCAGCCCATCCTGTCAAAGCAGAGCTTCGAGGGGATTTTCTTCCTGGCTTGTGCCGCTAACGCTCACCAGAAAATCCCCTCGCCTACGGTGACAGGACGTGCGCCCAGACGTGGTTAGCCTGATGTGTAAGTCGGCAGCTTAACAAATGCAGAGCTGGAGTTATCCGATCAGACGGATGAACCGTTAACCAGGCCGTGTTAGTTCGAAAGGACGCACTGTAAGTTTTCCCGGAGCCACTGTGCCCCGACGGTCTCCTAGAGATGATCGCTCTGACCCGCACTGCCATCCCCGCCCCCAATAATCCGATTGGGTGGTGCTAAAGCCGTCGTGGATGCTGATGGAAGTGACTCCATCAGACTGGAAAAGCCAACGTCTCGAGGTCTTCGCCCATGCGAAGCCGGGGCGCATCCAGGCGCGTGAAACACGAATCGGTGTAGGTCACAGATACACGGGTTCAGCACACATCGGGCGGTAGGCAATACAAATTTTCTGACCCTTCTCGCACCTCATGATCTGCAGATCATGAGGTGTGTTTATTTTTGTCTGCAACATTACAATTTGTATTTCAGGAGTTGTGATATGAATGAAATTACACTCTACACAGATGGTTCGTGTCAGACACAGACGCGCATTGGCGGCTGGGCGGCAGTGCTGGCTTGCGGCGAGCATCGTAAAGTGCTGGGCGGCAGTGTCGCGGATACGACTGTCAATGCCATGGAATTGATAGCTGTGGTGAACGGGCTGAACGCACTCAAAACAGTGAACCAGACCGTTACGATTTACACCGACTCGAAGTATGTAGCGCGTGGTGTCAACGAGTGGCTTGCTGACTGGATCGCAGGCGGCTGGCAAACTGCTGCCAAACAGCCCGTCGCCAATCGTGAGTTATGGGAAGCCCTTCAGACTTTGCTTCAAACGCATACAGTCACGGTGAAGTGGATTCCACGTGAACATAATGCTGAGGCAGATGGTCTGGCACAGGCGGCGCGGCTCAATCATGACATGACCCCGACAACCAAACCTATCCGACAGGTCACCCACCTGATGATCGCGGGCAGCCGTGAGGCCAGGCCCCAAATGCTGGATTATGCCAGACGAGCAGTACGTCGTGCTCACGATAAAGGCTTCACCATTCTCGTTGGCGACAATCCGAAGGGTGTGGACATGGTGGTTGTGCGTGAATGCCGTCGTTTGCAGATAGCGGTGATCGTGGCGGGTGCGGGTAACTTTCCACGCAATGGCGGATGCAAACACGGAAGCTATGTCAAAGTGCATCGGGATACCTATCGCGCATCGGGTGGATATCTGCTCAATCGCTACACCGTACGGGATCGCTGGCTGGTGGATCAGGCTCAAATCGGTCTCTTCGTATGGAACGGCGATAGTCCCGGCACGAAGGCTGGTCACGACTACATGGTCAGTCGCGGGAAGGATGCCCACCTGATCAACTTTGGGATGTCATAACACAAATTATGTCAGCACTGCACCATGGGGTAGAAATGTGTGAACCCCAACTACGGGATTCGCAATCTGAGTGATATGTAAATCCACAATACCCGTTGCCAAACCTAACGCTTGTTTGCGTGATGAGAGTGACAATTGTGCCATCATCAATGAAACCATTTCATCAAGTGCCATGAGCGCCGCCTGCTCTAAATCGGCATGAAATCCAAAGGTAATCCAGCCGTCCGGTGTCCATGCTCGTGGTGATTGGATCGTTAAGTCAGCTATAAGTTCTATCTTGAGCCGAACCCTCTCCATAGGGCACTCAATTGCGTTTACACTGACTTCACCATGTCCCTGAGCCGCGTGTCCATCACCAAATGAAAGTAATCCGCCTTCAACGGGGATTGGCAGATATAAGCGTGTCCCGACAACCAAACTCTTACAGTCGATGTTGCCACCCCATGTAAACGGAGAGGCCGTCGAATGGTGTCCATCTATTGGCGGTGGCATTCCAATATTGCCCAGAAAAGGTGTCAACTTGATACGATGTCCGAACTGATTTTCACCAACCATCTTATCGGCATCCAAAGACCATAACATCAACTCTTCTTCACCCTGGATAAGGCCCAGATGCTTATAGATACGATGTTCAAATCCGCCGGAATAAGTAAATCCGTACCTTCCGGGAATAAGTTCTTCAAAATGGATGACGAGCGTCATTCCTGGTTTGGCATCTTCTAGCCATATAGGCCCGACAAGCGCATGCCCCCGCACTGATTGTTTTGAATGACTCGGATGGCGTGTGCGTGGTGTGCCATCCAGGTGAGGCGGCTCTAATCCCCAACCAGCATCGAGCGTACTCGCTTCAATCAAATCACCGGATTTAACCTTGAGAACAGGCGAACGATTAGGTGAGTAATCACCATGCACATTCTGCCCATTGATTTCGAGTTGATGGATCATCACCTTGTTTCCTGTCTCTTGGAAAGGAGTAACTTATAATGAAAAGTCCTTCTAATCCGCATCTATTGTCTAATAGAATGCATATCATCGCTATTTCAACCTATGGTTCGCAGCGGGTGAAGCATCCGCACACGGGGCAGAAGGTGAGTGCTTACAAACTCGGCTACACCAATGCGGCGAGCGCTGTTCTGCTGGCGCTCTACGGTGACCAGGCACAGGATGTATCGTCCAAACAGGCCAGCTACCACTACATCCAGGTTCACGCCGAAGTCACGGTGCGGCATGGCTACATCCTACTCAAGGTGAACGACGATGAACTCACTCGCTTTGAAGCCATCACCATTCAGAGCCACCGTCCGGCGGTCTATCGCTGGCTGGACGGCGTGTGGCAGGAATTCCCCAACATCCGGTCAGATCAATATCAGCCGGTCAGCGGTCAGGGCGGGCCGAACTTCAACCCGACCGGGATGCTCATCGTGTCGGCATCTACTGGTGAGGCAGAAGCGGCGATTGCGGGCATCACCGTTGAGAAGACCCAGCGCAGTGACAACGATACACCGTGGTGGTGGCTGCGGGGAGATACCTATCCGCACCGCGACTTGCTGAAACGCTGGGGCTGTCGCTGGAGTAAGCGGAACAAAGCGTGGTACTACATCGGTCGGGCACTGCCCGAGACGGTACAGGCGCTGATTGACACACAACCGGAGGATGATGCGCCGTGTTCGGACGAAGAAGCGGCGGCAATACTGGGCGTGGACATCCAGCCGAAGCCTCAGCCAGAGACACCGCGTTTGTACACACTGGACGAAACGGTGTATGCCCAGCATGATCTGCTGTCACCAGATGGCAAGCCTATCCCAACCGGCACGCGCGGGACAATTTCGCGACTGTACAACCGCAATGCTTCGCATGGCTGGAGCTACGATGTCGATTTTGCGGGTATCGGCACAGGCTGGTTCTTCGAGCGTGAGCTGACCAGTCTCGAACCGGTGCCGGGCATCCGCATCACACGCGGGGCAGTCGTGCCACCGGGTGCAATTACACCGCCAATGGATGCCGAGATTAAACAGGCGCTCGTAGATGGCGATCATCATCCAGAAGCCCTCGAACCCGACAAAGCTCCAGAAGAAGCGCCTAAAATTCGCATCATCAAGCCGATGTCCGACGACACCGAACCCGATGCGGTTGCCACCGCCATCCGTCAGACGAAGGCAGAGGCTCTGCCCGTCTTACAGCCCAGCGCAACCAGCAATAGCAAGCGTGTGCTGGTACGTATTCCGCAAACGCCGTGCGGAGAACTGACCGGTAGCATCACCGGGAACGTGTGGTGCTACGGATACGCGGTGCATGAAGGCATCTGCATCTACT